>DAOWLL010000099.1 GCA_030641945.1 Gammaproteobacteria bacterium
TAACTTGCCATGTACCGGCCACTGCCAGCTGACCTTCCTGTTGTCGGCCGGCAACGAAGTTGTTGTTGTCTTTTTGGAAGCGGTTGTGGGCGCACGATAGGTTTTGGTTGCAGTGAGCTGCAGTGTCTGGCCCGGCTTGATGGTATAGGGTGATTTTAGCCCATTGATCGACGCCAGTTGTTTGGCACTCACATTGTATTGTTCTGCGAGTGCGTAAAGCGAATCACCTTTTCTGACCGTAATTGAATCAGGCCTGGACGCTGTAGTGCGGGTCGATTGAGGTTTTGACGTCTGCGTAGCTGCAGTGCTCTCACCCGGTTTCATGTTTAAGCGCTGACCGGGATAAATCCTGTAAGGACTTGAAATATTGTTCCACCTGGCAAGCTCAAATGGATCGAGTTCGTATTTCCAGGCAATAGAATAGATCGTGTCGCCAGAACTTACCGGGTAATCATCAGGATCCCAGCGCTGGTTCGAACAGGCGCTCAGCACACCTGCCAGTGCGCTGACAATCAGGAAGCGGGCAATCATCCCTGGTTCATTTTCACCAGAATGAATACAGCCAGTGCTGCCACTGTTGCCCAGCCCAGCCATTCGATGTACTTACGCACCACCGGCTCCAGCTTGGGACCCGCCCAGGCCATCGACAGTGATACCAGGAAGAAATGCCCTGCCCTGCCGATTAATGCCGCAAACAGGAAGGGTGGAATGGCCATTGACATGGCGCCGGCAGAAACCGTGAACAATTTAAATGGAATGGGTGAGAAGCCGGCAACAACCACAGCCCAGAAACCCCAGCGGGTGAACCATTCCTGCGCCGTCATATATTTGTCCCAATAGCCGGCCGATTCGATGATCGGTTCGACAGCGGCGATCGCATAATAACCCAGCGCATAACCGAACAAGCCGCCAAACACAGACGTGACGGTTGCTATCACGGCTATACGAATAGCGCGCTCGGGCCGTGCAACCGCCATTGGCGCAACCATCAACGCAGTTGGCACCGGAAAGAAAATTGATTCAATAATACTGACACCCGCGAGGTAGCGCTCAGCATGCCGGTGGGCAGCACAGCGCATGCACCAATCATACAGGCCCTTGAATATCATCTGACCGATCCATCCAGTAGCGGCACAAATCGCACCGCATTCAAGGTCCGTTGTTCATAGCCACTGGCGGTTCGAGTAATCAGCTTCAGTGTTTGTGCACCTGAGATGGTGCCAACGGGTATCACCATGCGGCCGCCGACACTCAATTGCTCGAGCAGCGATTCCGGCACGTGTTCCGGCGCAGCCGTCACCATGATTGCAGGATATGGCGACTTTTCCGGCCAACCCCAGGAACCGTCGCTGTGCTTGGCATAAATATTTGTCAGCCTGAGTGCGCGATGACATTCACGCGCTTTCATCAGCAAACCGTTAATGCGCTCAACCGTGTATACCTTGGGTACCAGCCTCGCCAGCACAGCTGACTGGTAGCCTGAGCCAGTACCTACTTCAAGTACTTTGTCAGGAATACCGGCTTCAATCATGATTTCAGTCATTCGCGCGACAATATAGGGCTGTGAAATGGTCTGTCCCTGCCCGATAGGCAAGGCAGTATCTTCGTAGGCGCGGTGCGCCAGTGCCTCGTCGATAAACATGTGGCGAGGTGTTGTACGAATGACTTCGAGCACACGCTCATTCTGGATACCTTCCGCGCGCAGCCGTTCGACCAGTCGATCGCGCGTGCGCTGAGAGGTCATGCCTATGCCCTGAATGTGATTATTCATACTGCGTGGATGCCGCCTGTTAGGAGTTACTGCAATGCTCATTAATGACCATGTATCCAGTCTTCAAGATATTGAAGGCTATCATAACGGGTCAAATCAATTTGCAAAGGTGTTATTGAAATAAAATTATGCTTAATGGCATGAAAATCGGTACCCTCGCCCGCATCCTGGGCCGCACCTGGTGGTCCGACCCAGTACATTGGATCGCCACGCGGGTCTGTTTGCCTGATCACACCTTCAGACTTGTGACGGTTACCCAGCCGTGTAATTCTGAAACCGCTGATCTCGCTCCATGGCACATCCGGCACATTCACGTTAAGAATGCTGGTCTGCTGTAAAGGCTCGCTGCGCAAACGTTCAATAATACTCACTATGGCTTTGACACCAGTATCATAATGAAACGGGTCATATGATGTCATCGATACCGCGATTGCCGGCAGCCCCAGGAAACGCCCTTCCATGGCCGCCGCGACCGTACCGGAATAGAGTACATCATCCCCCATATTGGCACCGGAATTGATTCCGGAAACGACCATATCGGGTTCCTCATCCAGCAATCCGGTAATCGCCAGGTGCACGCAATCAGTCGGCGTGCCGTTAACGAAATAAAATCCGTTATCCGCCAGGTGAACGCGCAGCGGCCTTTCCAGTGTCAAGGAATTGCTGGAACCACTACGGTCACGTTCGGGGGCGACCACGGTGACAGCATGGGTTTCTGAAAGGACTTCGGCCATGGCCCCCAGTCCGGGTGCGCGGTAGCCATCATCATTGCTTAGCAGGATATGCACGTTAAACTTAAACTATGATTTACAACAGCCTAATCTTACAGCATACGAGTACATGAACGACGAATCAGATAAAGATAATAAAGATGACGATGATCTGTTTCAACAGGCCATGCGCGGCGTTGCACCACTGAAACCGGACAATAAGGTCAGGCACAAGCCACCGCCCAGAAAACCGCCCCAGCACCGGGCGGAGGACGAGGCCGTTGAACTGGAGCAACGCTTTACAGAGGGCATGCTTGAACAGGAATGCCCGGATCAGCTCTATTTCGAACGCGCCGGCGGCGCACAGAAATCCGTATTGAAGAAACTTCGCACCGGCAAACTGGCTGTTGAAAGCACACTGGACCTGCATGGCCTGACTGTCGAAGAGTCCCGCCTGCAGCTGACCGATTTCATGGAGGAATGCCGGCAGTTCGGCTACCGCCATGTCATCATTGTCCATGGCAAAGGTTTCCGCTCGCAATCTAAGCCGGTCATCAAGCCCCTGGTCAATTACTGGCTGCGCCAGGCCGATGAAGTGCTGGCCTTTTGCAGTGCCCAGCCAAAGGACGGCGGTACCGGCGCCGTCTATGTCTTGCTGCGCAAAACCAGGGACTAGGAAATAATTTTTGCCACAGAGGCCACAGAGAACACAGAGTTTTTTAAATTGCGGTAGCCTGGATGTAGCGCAGCGGAATCCGGGTGTTTGTTCCGTGTAATTATGCTTGAATTCCGGGGACAGTATACCTAATTCACTTTAAACTTTTGGCCCCGGGCTTTTGTGGCATCAAGCGCAAACCAGTGACAACCTCAAGCTGCTTTATAAAAGACTCATCACCTAAAGGTCTTCCTGTACGCGTATGTTTGTTAAGTGCCTCATTGATTTTTTGAGCGGCATCATCTTTTGATAAATATGTAATTAAGTATACTGCCCCCAGAACTCTAGTCGGCGTCGTAGAAGATACCATAGTGGTAGGCGCCTTCGATGACGCCACTGGTGTAATAACCACTCAGGCCCTTAAAGTCGCCTTTTGCGAAATAGACTCTGAGTTCGGGGTTAGCATCGAACGACTGTTTTACGTTGGCGACGAGCTGGTCGTCCGCGTTTCGAACGAGGACACCGGAAAATCCAGCCGTGAGCGGGAAGACGTCGTTGCCACTGTCGCCACAGAAAACGACATCCGCTTTGTTGGCGCCAAGTTCGTCGGCAATGTATTCGAGCGCGGTTTGTTTGGTCGCGCTATGCGGCAGAAAGTCGAGCAGGCCTTTGCCGGACTGGGAGTCGAAGCTGTAGACGATGACCTCGTCGAATTTGCCTTTGACCCGCTCATCGACCGCCTTCAGTATAACTTCGTTCCTGTCATGGTCGACATAGTAGCTTTGCTTGAACGGCCCGCAATGCTCGCGCTCCTGCTCGGTCAATCCGTCTATTCCGGCGACAACACTACGGACTGCGTCGGCATCCCACCTGGGGCTGCTTTGTTTCACGTGTGCATCCCAACCGTTATGAGAGCTCCACTCCCCCTGCTCGTATTTTCGGATCGATGTGCCGACATCGCCGATGAGTACATGGGGATAGCGGATGCCGTACTCATTGATCGCATTCTCGGCCAGTTCCAGGTTCCTTCCCGTCACATAGACGACGAGCACATCATGCATTTCCGTGAGTTCATTGAAGAGGTCGATGGCGCCAGGGTCCGGTGGCCAGCTACCGTTCGGCAGTAATGTCCGATCCAGATCGGTTGCAAGGATTTTCATGTTGATGCTCCGTAGTGGTTGGCGTCGAGAAACGACTGCGGGTTAGGACTCGAAAGACATCAGGACTTGTTCACCGCTGCCGTCGCCCTGGTGGACCGTAAAGCTGTGATTACGCAGATCGGCTTTTAACGTTGCGGTGGCTTCCGGGTGCTGCCAGGATATGTGTAACAGATGGGGCTCGGTTTCGATGACCTTCATCTCTCCCTTGAATGCCGGTGATGTGTTGCGCAGCCGGATCAGGTCGAGCTGGTCGCTTACGATGGGGCGTTTCAGGCCGGACTCGATGTCGATTATTTTTAAAGTGGTGCGGTTGATCTCCTTGTGTCCAGCGGTGCGTCCTCTTTCCGCCGCTGCGTAGTCGTTTGTCCCGGCAAACAGGTCCAGGTACCACACCTGCGGAACACCGGGCATGAACATCTGAATGGCGCGGGCCAGGCGCAGCTTCTGTTCATCCTCTCCCAGGGCGCTGAAGAAAGTCGCATTGACCTGGTAGTAGTCAATCTTGTTGCCGTCGGCGTCATACAAATTCTTGGTCCTGCCACCCCGTTCAATAATACGCTCCAGGGTGGCCTCGATCTGTTCATCGTCGAGCAGACCTGGCCTGCTGGTGCCATTGACTTGTTTGCCTTTGAGGTCTAGCACCGGGATCCCGTCATGGCTGCCGAGCATGTTAATGGTCTGCAGCCCCCTGGCCTGGATATCCTCTATCCAGCGCAACAAGGCCTCGTTGCTGCCCCGGTCCAGGGCGTTAATAACAAGCCCGGGGAAAAAGAAGTCATAGATGGGGTAGCCTTGTTGCGCAATCTCTTCGTGGATGCCGGCGCCGTACTCGGCATGGATCTCGGGGAAGACGATGAGCTCATATTTCTGCGCAATGCCCCGCAAACGTTCCAGGTAATCCCAGGTGCCGGGCCGGTTGAAGAAATTCGACTGGCCGGGCTCTTTGTGCAGGTAGGCGAAGGCATCGAGGCGGATTATTTTGGCACCGTACTCGCTGAGTTTGCGCAGTGTTTCATCGTAGAATTCCCAGACCAGCTCGGAACGGGCATTGAGATCCATCTGTCCCAGGTAATCACGCTTGTGGCACACAGCCGCGATGATGTCTTCCTTGCACACCCCTTCATTGCATTGAGCGATGTCTTCCATGTCCGCAGATTCCAGTTGCCCCTTATTCTCGATGACCACCTTGATGTGGTGCGCGATGGCCGATGCACCCTGCGGATCCATCCCCTTGATGTGGGCGAAGTCCTGGGCCGTTATCTCATCGAACTCCACTTTTTGATAAAAGGTGTTCCAGTAAGCCTGCAGGCTGCCATCAGGAAAGCGTATTTTCAGGATCGGCAGGCCGGGCTTTCTCATGAACAGCTTTTCCAGATGTTCTTTGTCCGGCACGACGTGGTCATTCTCTCCCATGCTGCCGTGGCCCTTCCAGAATGCGTTCCAGTCGATGAAAAAATCCCTGTAGGGTGATTCGTTTCCGTTTTGCAACAAATCGACGAACTGCGGAGAACGCACCGACAGGTGATTGAGCACCAGGTCGAGCTTGATCTGGATACCAAGCTCGTGCAAGTCGTCCAGATCCTGAGGGCTCACAAGCTCTTCGTTGATGTCATAATCGATGATGGAAAAGCCACGGTCCAGGTCGCTATTAAAAAAGGTGGGAAGGATGTAGAACAGCGAAAAGGCATCCTTGAGCTCGGGCCTCTTTAGAAATTCCACAATGTCTGCCAGTTTTTTACCTATGCTGTCAGGGTAGGCATTCAGCATTACTCCTCTGGGAAGGGTTTGCTCTACAGATGCTGAATCTTTATTCATAACCTAACCTTTTTTTCATGAATATCCGTGTTCCATGCACGCCCGACTGGCTCGTGTGGGTAAGCGGACACCGCTATAGGGATATTCTCAATACAGTAAGTGATGCTTAGCTTGCCCTAGCTGAAAGCGTTGTCAAGCGGTGCGAGCCTTGTATCAACAGCGCCAGCTGTCACTTGCGATGAGTCGGCAAGACCTTGCCGTGCCCTCCGCGCTAGGCAACCACATTTCAGGTCATCTTCGAACGTCTACTCCAATACCCCGGAAATTGATCGAAACCTGTTCCGTTAGATGTGCCTGGAACGCGGATAGTATATTTTTCACAATTGGTAACAATGTATCCGTACTGGGTGCCGGTCAACTAGCCCGTATTTCTCACCAGGATTTGGAATTTTGGGGCAAGCTGGCATAGCAGGTTGGACGATCGCCCGCGGATGCATAACCATAGCTATGGATTAAGGGGGATCGTCCAAGATGCGACGCCAGCTTGTTCCAAAAACCAAATAGCACAGAGTGTAAATA
>DAOWLL010000184.1 GCA_030641945.1 Gammaproteobacteria bacterium
GAGTTGATGGATTCAAGTTTGTTGGCGGACAATAAATGATCTGAATAGAGTGAATCGAGGTGTATAGAAGCCAGATTATTATATTAACTAACTCTAATATGCTAAAATCAGGCGTTTTTTACCAATAAGCGCGCCTGTCTTTTAGTGCTGCCAAACTGAATTTAGAGGATTATATTTTATGACTAACGAACAACGGCTTCTTGCCGATGAGGCCCCACCCGATAATAACCTGATTCACCTGGAAAAAGAGACCAGGGCCGTTGGTCAGGCGCAGGATATCAATGCCAGGATCGGCTTGCTTGAATCCAGCCTGAGTGAATTGCAGACAGAGCTTGATGTTATCAACAAGAGTGTTGATGAAGGTCTGGAGCGACTGAGTGACGGCGAACTGGATCTCACATCAAAAGTTTCTGAAACCTACAAACGCCTGGGTGAAATTGATAATACTTACAAAGCTCTCTCAACCATTTCAGAAAATATTAACAGCGAAGTTAAGAAATTAACTACCGAGATCGAGGATGTGGCAACACAGGCTGCAACGGATCTTGAAAACCATAATTCGAAAATGACTGGTCAGCATGAACAGCTGGTTGAGCGAGTGAACGACCTGGTCAGGCATTCTCATGAAACCAACTCACAGTTAACGCAGAACATCAAAGATAATACCGATGCTCTGCTCAAGCTCGAAAAAGAACTGGTTGCAGAAATCGATTCGCTGGCGAACCAGACAAAACAGCGTTCTGACAATATTGAGAAAGAAGTTGAAAGCAGCAAGGCACGAATTCTCCAGCTTCAGGCGGTTGACGATGCGCTGGAAAAACGCGCGGCGTCACTTGAGACTGCCGCAGCCAAAATAACTCAGACAAGCAAGGAGCTGGGCGCATCTATCGGTCTGCTCGATATGCGCACAGATGAGTTGTCTGCTGTCGTTGATAAACTGCTTGAATATAAAGAAAAACACTCTTCATTGATCAGTGCCTTGCAAGACCGGTCAGTTGAAATGGCCATGTCCATCAAGGCGCTTGCCGGCACTGAAAACAAGCATTTTAAAATTCTATCAGGCTTTCTTTTAATTGCTATTCTGGCGATCGCAGGCCTGTACTTCTATCATCAGTCTGAAATGAGCCATGAGGCAATAGTTACGGCCGAGCGTACACAGGTAGTCGACCAGCACATTTCCAGCCTGCAACAGGGTAATATGAAATCTGCAGTTACGATTTCAGAGGTGCAGGGCAATCTTGTTGCATTGAACGGCAAACTTGAAGATGAAGTAAAGGCACTCAATGTCAAGTTGCAGAATATGAACGACCAGGCGCAAAGTCTTGACGGACGTATTAGCAACATCTCACCTTTCAGCCAGATCGGCAGCAACAATATCATCCATGGCCCGCAATGGCTGTTGCAGCAGTCGGCTGACAATTATGCGGTCCAGGTTGCATCTGTTACCGACAAGAATGATTTGTATGATATAGCAGAGCGCTATAACCATTACCTGAAAGATGAGTTGTCCTATTACACCGTAAAATCAGCACAGGCTGAGAAGTATGTGCTCGTTTCTGGCAGTTATGCCAGCGAAAGAGAAGCTGCGGCTGTTATGAGGCGCTTACCGCGCTATGTAAACTTCCAGCGTCCTGCGATAACACGTATGGGCGATATTCTGAAGCAGCTCTAACAGCAAAATCTGTAAATTGCTGGAAAAACCCCAAGTGGCCGCTTATCAATAAGCGGCCACTTTCGTTTCCGGCCGTGCTACAGTAGTTGAATGAAATCACAACACGGTTGGTTCAAACAGGCTGTCTTGTTGATGCCGCTTCTGTTCGGTTCAGCATCTGCATGGGCCTTTCCCGAGATGCCGTTCTGCCCCTTAGGCGGTCCACCGGGATGGTGGAATCGAATGACTGACAATGATCACCGTTACTATCGGCCGCCACCCTATTATCCGCCCCCTGTGGCCGCGCCGTACTGGACCCCGGTTAATCCTTATTCATACGGCCCACAACACCAGGCTTACCCGCCGCAATTGTACAGGTAGAGACAATAAAAAAGCCCCGCGTTTATGTTCTAAACGCGGGGCTTTTAGTTTATAGATTTTTGTTTTAGCCGTTGATGATTCGTTCCAGCCTGTCCATATCATTAATTACCCGCCAGCTGCCACCGCCTTCTTCAACACGGCGCTGCCAGTCTTCGAGCCTGTCCATGTATTCGCGTGGATCGATATTATCGCTGCGCAACTTGGTTACGTTAAGTGCCACAATATCGAAGCCTTCCAGCTGAAATGGAATATCACGAACGTATCCTTTGGGCAGCTCTTCCTTGAGATCTGAATATATCAGAATAGTTTTCCTTCCTGGGTTTTTTTCATTCAGATACTCAGCAGCCTGAAGTACACCGCCGGTTATGTCAGTGTACTTTGATGGCTTCACTTCCTTGACGAAATTGTCCATGGATTCACGAAAATGTCTTTTCTGCTTGTTGGCTTCGCTGGGACGATCGTTGAATGTTGTTTTTGCAATAATATCCTTTTCACTGAAGCTGCCCGTGTCGATTCGCGCCACTGCTAAAGAATCGTTTGGATCCATTTTTACAAGCAGGACATTCACCAGCTTGAGGGCGTTTGTCAGTTCTTTTGTGTAAGTGCCGGAAGTGTCTAACAGCAGGTATACACCACTGTTGCTAGGCCCCGTAGATTCAGCACAGCCTTGTGCCAGTTGCAGTAACAATAGTGTAATTATTAGTTTGATGAGTTTCATGCTGCCTCCTGATAGTCTGCATTAACTGAATGAGTTTGTGTGCCTGGCTTAATTGCACTGACTTTTCCTGTAATTGTATTTTCAAGCCATAACGGGCCGAAGATAACCAGGTCGTAAAGGTTGACCAGGACTCTCCCCATGTAGCGGAACAAGTTACCAGTCAAGCGCAAGGTAAAGGCAACAGCGCGAAGGAATGCAGTGCTTATAACACCAATAACTGTGCGCAAGGAATGTACGAATGTTTCAAGTGGTATTGCAACGAATACCAGGGCAAATGGCAGGATGAATCCCATGCCCATCTGGGCGGCGGTTGTAATCCAGCCATAGTCGGCTGCCTGGACAGCGCTGCCGACATCACCGCGCAGCATCGCACTGGTAGCCAGTTCATCTTCCATCAGAATCTCACGCATGAAGGCCAGCCCGGCTTCAACGCTGGCGAGGATGAACAGGAAGCCAAAAGTTATCCAGATCATACGCACCCTGAGCTTGTCATTAAGCGCGCCGATTACCGGGAACAGGCGGGTGATACGCAGCGACTCCATCAGGAACAGGCCCATGGAGATTTCAACCAGGATAATAACGATGGCCGATATTTCCGAGACCTTGAAGCTGCCGATAAAATTACTGCCGCCGACCATCTCGGCCATGGGGCGGGCGATCAGGGTAAAGTTCACTATGGCGCCGCCGACAGCAATAGCAAGTACGAAAGCAGAAACAAAGAACTGGCTGATGGCTGAAGATGACAGTACGCGTGTGGCACGGTCGCTGCCGCTCAGGATCTCTTCATAGTCATGCATGTAACGGCCAATCTTTTTGGCGCGTTCCAGAATACTGGATATATTGTGATCGACCTCACCCAGCACGCGTTTAACCGAGCGCCAGTGGGGCATCATACGTTTAAGTACGTTGTGCCGCTCCCTGCATGCACGGCGGTGTTCCTTGATGGCCGTATCCTGTGCCTTGATCATGGACTTGTGAATGTCCTTGAGTATATGCGCAACCATGGCATCGCCATTGCTGTCGATTCTGGCAACGGATTCCACTACCTTGCACCAGCCTGGTGGGTCAGGTGGAACTTCCGTACTTTGCTGATAGTCTTCGTCAATACTTGTGATCTTCTCGCTCAGTTTGCGCTGCAATGCAGGGTACTGCGCCAGATCATGTGTCACGGTATTTTCAACACGTTCAAACTCGCGTTCGATCATGCGTTCAGTGGCTTCGCGTCCGGCTTCAAGCAGAACTTCACGATTACGTGCCTGCAAACGTATTTCAGCGGTGTTGACTGAATTTGCTGCGAGTCGCAATGCATTATGAATGACCTTGCTGAAGGCAAGAATGTATTTGTGTGCAGGCAGCCTGGCGAAATAAAGCAGTGCTGATAATACAAAGAACCAGATCAGACCAGAGATGACCGGATTAGGTACGATCAAATAAATATCAGAAAACGACATGGTGACCTCCTTGGGCACAGATTGATGTCATTAAGCTAGCTGTGTGTCAGGAGCGGCGTCCTGTATTTTTTTGATCAATTAGATAAAACCGAAAGGTATTTGTTAGTGTAGTTGATTGTTGAAAAATAAACCGACATACGTGATAAAAATGCCGACATAGTGATAACTTACTGATTATTATAGGTGTGTGGCCTTTGTAATCAGTCAATGTAGGGAAGTTAATCAGGTTTTTATCAAGGTTTTTTTGCCATAAAGCTGATTAAGCTCTGTTCAGGGTGCGGCGTGGCAAATCTCAGCCAACTTTTAAAATGATGCTCACCTCATCATCTGTTTCCCTGGTATCGAGCACCTCGTGCCCATTGATCCTGCACCATGCGGGTATGTCATTCAGTGCGCCGGGGTCGGTGCATATAACTTCAAGTATGTCACCGCTTTGCAGCTCAGCGACTTTATCCTGTGTTTTTATCACCGGTAGCGGGCAGAGCATATTGCATGCATCCAGTTGGTAGCTAGCCCGCATTTCTCACCAGGATTTCGGATTCAGGTGCATCTGTAGTGTTTCTGAGTGCACGTCTGGACTGAAAAGCATAGCAATAGCTATGGTTTGAGGGAAGATGCGCGCTCAGGAGCGCTACAGATGTGCATGGAA
>DAOWLL010000252.1 GCA_030641945.1 Gammaproteobacteria bacterium
AATGCCGACCCGAGAATTACTGCTAGTGGATTCCTTGATAAAGCGCCTGATGTGATGCCCGGTCGGCAAACAATACCTGAGCGCATTGAGAGGGCTGGTCTGGAAGGTAAAAGAAAAGAAAACCTGCTATGGCTAGCTTGACCCACGCCTCTCATGTGCTGACAACGGACCAACGACCAACGACCAACGACCAATAACTGACAACTGCATTTTAAAAAAACCCCCGAACGATGCCGGGGCTTTTTGTCTAGCAAGGCTGGAAAAATCAGCCATAGCGGTTTTAATCCATTTATTCAGACTTGCCGCCGCACTTGCCTTCACCGCATTTGCCTTCAGCCAGCTGCATGTAGCCGCCGGAAAGGTTCTGCATGCCAAACGGGTTGGTGTCAGCATTTGCTACAGGTGAAGCTGAAAGCGCTGCTGCAAATGTAGCGCCCATAGCAATCGCCAATGGTTTCTTGAATGATTTCTCGGACATGAAATGTTTCTCCGTTAAGTTTATGGTCACCCCATTTGGCGGGTGCGACCGAGTCTACAATGATTACCTTTTGAATGACAATCGTTTTCAAATGAAGTTCAGAAAATCAATCATTCTCAACAAGTTTTCTCAGGCAGGTCATGTAGGCAGCTTCATCGGGCATCGCATTATTGCGCTGTGCCTGCCAGATGGCTTCGGAAAGGCAGTCCATCATGCGGTGCTCAGCCTGGTGCGGGGAACCGAGGGATTTTGTGAGTTGTTGATGGCTATCCCTGATGCCTGGCGGGCGATCAGTTGAGATCTGTTCAATCAGGGCGATGTGCATGCTCATGTGCAGGAAGGGATTGGTTTCGCCCTGGGCAGGGTGGTAATCCCTGTCAATGTTAGCGTTTTTTTCAAGCAGGCTGTGATATTCAGGATGCTGTTCGATAACGCTGACGATCATTTGCTGCAGCGCATCCAGAGTTTGCCCGTCCTGCTTCTGCTGCCAGCAGTCATAGAATACCTTACGGAGTTCGGTGCGGTCGTTGCTGAACATTATTCTGTCTTGTGCTTGTATTCACACAGGTCCTCAATAACACAGGAGCCGCACCTTGGTTTTCGTGCAATACAGGTATAACGGCCATGCAGGATCAGCCAGTGGTGAGCGTCCTGTTTGAACTCTTGCGGAACAAACTTTAACAGTTTTTTCTCGACCTCCAGCACCGTTTTTCCGGGAGCGATGTTAGTCCGGTTTGCGACCCTGAAAATGTGTGTGTCGACAGCGATGGTTGGGTGGCCAAAAGCGGTGTTTCTGACGACATTGGCGGTTTTGCGGCCAACACCGGCAAGGGCCTCAAGCTCGTTTTGATGTTCAGGCACCTGGCTATTATGTTGTTCGATCAGGATCTTGCAGGTTTTGATAATATTTTTAGCTTTGCTGTTGAACAGGCCAATCGTTTTTATAAATTTCTTCAGTCCTTCTTCGCCTAGATCAAGAATCGCTTCGGGTCTCTTGGCAGCCGGAAACAGCCTGGCGGTTGCTTTGTTGACGCTGACATCGGTTGCCTGCGCTGAGAGTATCACTGCAATCAGTAATTCAAATGCAGATGAATAAACCAGTTCCGTCGTTGGTTCAGGATTTTCCTGCTTCAGCCGAGTAAAAATCTCATGGCGCCTGGCTTTATTCATTAATGATGGATACCAGTTACCGGCTAGCAGGTAAGGTATTCTCAGCTAGCCGGCGTTTCAGCAGGTGTTTCTGTAACGATAGCGGGCCGAGTTGAAACACTGCGTTTGTCGATGTGGTTCTTGATGGCGATTAACAGGCCAAGCCCGATGAATGCACCGGGTGGCAGTACTGCCAGCAGAAAACCCGGGTAGTCATCACCCAGTGTCAGCAGCAAGGGCCTTGCGCCTTCGCCAAACATCAGGTGTGCATTTGCAAACAATGTGCCGGCGCCTATTACTTCACGAAGACTGCCGAGCGTAACTAGTACCAGCAGGAAGCCCATACCCATCATGAAACCATCCAGTGCAGAATCGAACACGGTATTCTTTGACGCAAAAGCTTCGGCACGTGCAATGATGGAGCAGTTGGTCACAATCAGCGGGATAAAAATACCCAGAATAAGAAACAGCTCATGAAACCAGGCGTTCATCGCCAGTTCAATCGTAGTGACAATCGAGGCGATGATCAGAACAAATATGGGTATTCTCACTTCGGGTCTTACCCAGTGACGAATAACCGACACGCAGACATTGGATACCACCAGGGTCAACATGGTGGCAAGACCAAGGCCAAGACCATTGATAAAGGTCCCACTAACGGCAAGCAACGGGCACAGGCCGAGCAGTTGCACCAGGGCAACATTGTTACCCCAGAGGCCGTTTTTAACTATTTTTAGCTGTTCTGCTGCCATCTTGATTTTCTTTAAATAATTCTTTGCCATGCTCATGAAAGTATAACAAAGCCGAGTGTACGGCTTTTACGACTGCGCGCGGGGCTCTCGTTGCTCCTGTGAACTGGTCGAATTCGCCGCCATCGCGCTTTACTTTCCATTTTTTTGAGGCCGGGTCTTCCAGCGACTTATTATCAAAACCCAGTATCCAGTCTGAGCGCTGTGACTCTACAACATCACCCAGCCCGGGTGTTTCCCGGTGTTTTACCACGCGTACGCCGGCAATGGTGCCATCATGGTAAATGCCGACGAGCATGTTGATAGGTCCGCTATAGCCATTGGGCGCAACGGGTGACAATACAATGGCAACGGGCTTGCTGTTTTTGTAGGCAAGGTAAGCTTTTGATGGTCCACGGGTTCCAAGTAGTCTGTCCTGCTCCAGCACTATCTGATCATCCAGCAGGTCATTATCATATTCGGAAGGCGAAAGGATAGTATTCAGCTTGCGCAGTAATACCAGTTGCTCATTGCGTTTTATCTTTTCATAGGTGCTTTCGTAAGTTAGACCTACAATGCCTGAACCTATGATGGCGAAAAGCATCAGCAGGGAAGCAGTGGTCAGTACTTGTTTATGGATGTTCACGAACGTCTGTCCGGTGTGCCGTAGGTGCGTGGCTTGGTGTAATGATCAAGCAGGGGAACGGCCATATTCATCAGTAAAACTGCAAACGCAATGCCGTCCGGGTATCCGCCCCAGGTGCGGATAATGTAGGTGATAGCTGCAATACCGGCAGCGTAGATAATCCTGCCTTTGGGTGTGGTGCTGGCTGTGACCGGGTCAGTAATAATAAAAAATGCTGCCAGCATGGTGCCGCCACTGAGTGTGTGAAACAGGGCGGAGCTGTAGCTTGAGTAGTCGACAACAGCAAAAGAATTTGAGATCAGCAACAGGCTGATGAGGAAAGCGAGCGGGATGCGTTTGTCTATCACGCCCTGCCAGATCAGCCAGATACCGCCTAGCAGGTAGAGGCTGTTGATCCATTCCCAGCCAACACCGGTTATAGTGCCGAACAGTTCGCCATATTCACGATGGGCCCTGATGTATTCAATATCATGTTCGAGGTTTATTTGTGTCTTGAGCGTATCGATCGGTGTTGCCATGGTGATGGCGTCGATGCTTTGTCCATCGGGTACGGTGCCGCCAAAAACGAGTGAAAATGTATCCATTAAACCCGGCCAGCCATCCGCAACGCCCATTGGTGGTGTCCAGTATGTCATCTCGCGCGGAAAAGAAATCATTACCACGACATAACCCACCATTGCCGGGTTAAACGGATTAAAGCCAAGACCGCCGTACAGGTGTTTGGCGACAACGATGGCAAACAGGCATGCAATAGTGGTCAGCCACCATGGCGCGAGCGGTGGCAGTGCCAGCGCCAGCAGGCATGCAGTCACCAGTGCGCTGCCATCACTCAAGGCAGGTTCAACAGGACGTGATCTGGCTTTAAGCATGATCGCCTCGCTTATCAGGCAGACACTGATAGCGATGACCAGGTTGAACAACACGCCCCAGCCGAAGAACCAGAACATGGCAATGCTGCCGGGTATGAGCGCATAGACTACTTTCAGCATCAATGACTGAACGTTGCTGTTGTTGTTAAGGTAGGGTGCGTTTGCTTTACTGAACAACATCTTGACTAGCCCGCATATTGCATGAGAATGCAGACAATGGGG
>DAOWLL010000517.1 GCA_030641945.1 Gammaproteobacteria bacterium
GTGGACAGGATGTCCTGTTCCGTCGCGTCGTGTGCGGGGGCCGGGTAGCGGCCGGCGGCGTCAACGTCTGTGTTGGCTGTGCGCGCTGTGGCAAAGCTGTGTTATCTGTTTACCCCCTACATTTGGGGAAGACCCAATAAAGTAATGTACTTCTGGAAACTGTTGAGTTTTTCAGGCTGCTTCAGTTTGAGTATATGTGCATACTGAGAGTCAGTGGTCGTTTGTGAGTTTGCGTAAAAAATTAATATATTCCGGTTTGTGCCATTCACGTCCACCTATGGCCTGGTATTGCACATTGCCACTCGGGTCGATCAATATGGTGGTTGGCAATCCTCGTGGTTTGTATTTTTCTGTGACCAGCCCATCAGCATCCATCAGGCTGTTCATATCCATACCGATTTCACCGAGGAAGCTGAAAATGGTGTCTTCGTCCTCGGCAGTGTTTATCAACACGACTTTAAATTTATCGTTATCGAATATTTCGGTCATTCGCTGGATGGCCGGCATTTCTTCCTTGCAGGGTCCGCACCAGCTTGCCCAGAAATGCAGGAACACCCATTTGCCCCTGGTTGACTCCAGAGTAAATGGTTCACCGTCCATGTCGGTCACAGTAAATCCCGGGGCGATACCTGTTTCATAATGACGTATACCTTTGGGCGGTTCAAGCGGTCCGGCAAAGCTGATCGAGGTAAATAAATGCATGGCAAGAATCAGTAGAAGGAATATTTTAGCTTTCATTCTTTGTTCTCTGCGCAGTAGAGCTCGTCGTATTCAATGGCCAGTACAGCACCCTGTTTATTATCGCCCGTGGTAAAGCTGGCTTTAACAGATATTGGTCCTTTGACGCGCGGTAATATGATGTTGCCGCCTTCCTCTTCGTCAGGCAGGTAATCAAGAGTTTCCGGTATCAGTGTCCAGCGAAATGTTGAGATGCTGGCTTGCGGCATATTCATGGCATGCCATTTATCCAGCCAGTAGTTACGGTGTTCACGTTTTAGCGGTTTGCCGTTATGGCTGAACTGCCAGTTGGCCAGGTCATGCCAGATTACTTCCTTGCTCTTGTTGTGTATGCGTACCGTGATAAAGCATTGCTTGCTTAGAGTATCTATCATCTCTGAAGGGAAACCGCGAGCTTCATAGAACGACATCAACTGATTGGGTGAGCGGGGCGAAAACTGAATTTCAATGTGCTCTGTGCTAACGTTAAGCGGTTGCGTGGCTGCTGCGCCGGTTGCTGCTGCAAGTAGGGTAAAAAGATGATGCATGTGGATGATAATAAACGATTAGAATAAGCATGTCGTCCACTTAAAAGGGGTAACAATCGTGCTGTATCGAGTGTCTGCAGATTTACTGGTACTGTTGCACCTGGCATTTATCGTTTTTGTTGTCGCAGGTGGTCTTACCGTGTTCAAGTGGCACTGGATGGCATTCATTCATGTACCTGCAGCTACCTGGGGTGCGCTTATTGAGTACAGGGGCTGGATCTGCCCGCTAACGCCCTGGGAAAACAATCTGAGAAAGCTCGCAGGGGAGGAGGGCTACACAGAAGGTTTTATCGAGCATTATATTTTGCAGCTCGTTTACCCGCCAGGTTTGACAAGGGATATACAGACGACGTTAGGGACCATCGTTGCTGTTATAAACCTTTTAATATATGCCGTGCTTCTGTATCGGTTAACCAGAAGCTAGCACGCCGTTTCTTCATGAAACACAAAAGACGGTTCTATGATGCGATGCAGAATTTAAAAGTGGAAAGTGCTGATAACGGGTATAACTCTATAATCCTGTGCGTTAGCGATGTACCCGGTCAGATGTACTTTGCCAGCAGGCTCTGCTCATTAGCGGATTCAGGTAACTGCATGCGTACAAAGTAGCCACTTCCCAGCGCGGCTTCCATTTGTTTACCGTACTTGTCTTCCATATTCTCAACAATAATATCTTCATTGCCGTTCGGTGTGACCAGTTGCAGTTTGTCGCCAATACTGAATTTATTTTTAACATCAATTTCAGCAACGCCGGTTGCGGGATTATAGGCAAGCACTTCACCGACA
>DAOWLL010000130.1 GCA_030641945.1 Gammaproteobacteria bacterium
AACTGCTCTTTAAGAATTTGAATGCCGCCAAACACAGCTGTTGAATCGGGCGCACAAAATATCAATTTATGAATACGCTCGCGTATCGCCGGCATCTCGAGCAGCAGGGCGGTTTCGCGCTGAAAAATGCCATCCGCAAATTCAATAACCAGATAGTTTTTTGGATTGTTGCCATACTTCATATCAAACATATGAAACATGTCATACAGCTTTTCGGGCTCTAAAAGATAAGTTGATGGATAGCCAAAATAACTGAAATCTGCGATATGTTCGGCACCACAGTCACTCATCAGAAGGATATCTTTGAGGCTGGCTGTACCGGTTATTTTCGCCGCTCTTACCTGCCGGCCCATGGATGAAATCGCATAACAGCAGGCCGCGGCCGCATGGGTTTTTCCGCTGTTCATGCTGGTGCCGACACACAGGATAACTTTCGCGCCGCGTTTTTCCCGGGAACTGTTCTTCGGATGTACCAGCACGTGATCTCTGGTATTGATCACCTTGCCATCGGCATCGCAGACATAACCTAAAACACGCACCTTTGTCGCAACGCCGATCAACTGGTTCTGCACTTTGACTTTGCCGACGACACCACCCCGACTATAAAGATCAATATGCTCTTCAAGCGAATCGGGTACCAGGCCTTCAAACTGATCAGGCGCATAGCGATTAGCAAACACAAAAACCGCGCGCGTACCGATATTGATGGTATGCATTCGGCCCGATCTGCTTTCAATCAAGCGGTGATGACCCAGGTTCGATACCTCACCAAAAACAAGATCGCCGATTTCCGGGCCTTTCTGAATTGACGCGTCGTACTGTTTTATCAGTGACTTTGGTACAGAAAAAGCAGCACTGGGGATGATGCAATTTGATTTTATTTTTACCATGTGCGTTTCATTGGCCTGATTCAATTATGCCTGGCATGTGCGGCGCACACCCGCGCTAAGCTGGCGTCGCCTTGTTTGCGCCGCTTATTTGAGTGACTTGTTGTACTCAAATGCTATTAGGGGGGATAGTACACCCATTTAATATTGAGTGAATGCTGGTAGCTGCGTAATAAGTTTACTGACCCCTGAATACCCCATAGTGCTTTCTCCTTAAAGCTGTGTTTTGGTCCATAAAATGTGGCGTTTAAGCCTCAATCAGAGCGTGATTTTAATAAATTCTTTCAGGTATTCAATTGGTTGCACAGGTCCGACCCGTATATTCTTATATTCGTATATTGCGCAAAAGTATAGCGGGATGACAGCTATATGGATGGTATTTATCTTGCTCTGAAACGACTTTCAGTCCAAAGTCGTTGAGTTTCCAAAAATAAATCTGTCCCATCTTTCGGATTAGCTAGATGTAAACGGTCTGTTTAAGGAGTAAATACTATGTTCAGCTGCCCCCATTGTGAAAAGCCGGGTATATCGCCACTACGTAAAGCTATACTGAGTCCCGGGCTGATAGCAACCTGCAAATCATGTAGTGGCACATCTGGGTTACGTTATCCATCGTGGTTAACAGCCATGCTTCCCGGTTCGATATTGATGATTGCGGCCATGTTTGTGGATTCTGGTTCTGTCGAATGGTCGCTCAATAGCATCGGATTGATTCTAATGATCATCATTCCATTTATGTTTGCGCCGTTGCGCAAAGAAGATTAATAGAATTTGCACATAGAGTAATCAGCGGCTCATCATGGGCCGTTTTTTTTATGTATTGAATGCTGGTTCAATAACCAAAAACCGGGTCAGAGAGCAATTAACTCTAATATTAGAATCAATTGCTCTCTGACCTGTTTAGTTACGTGGTACAAACAAATACGGCGACCTTCAAGGCCGCCGTAATATTTGCTAAGACGATGTCAATTATTAAAAATTGCCATCACTCAGGTTATTGGTCCAAGACCAAATAATACGAGTACAAGCATCGATAGAATAATAACAACGTATGTCAGCTTCCTCGTTTCTTCTTCCATTGATTTTTTAGTATCCATCTAAAACTCCTTTATTCCGTGTCCAATGTCAGCTTCATTGCTTAACAGTTGAAAGTATGCGCCAGCTGTTCTGAAATAAGATTGATCTTTGTCAAATAATGATATGTATACCTTGTTGGAGGGGGGGCATACAAGGTGACTGGTGTTGTTAGAAAAACCTTAGATAGTGTTTCTCTGATTGTAATTATTACTTCTATATATGTAAGCCATACAATAACGAACCGAGCGACCGCTTAAAGATCACCGCGTGGAGCCTGTCCTGAGCGAGCAAAACGAGTCGAAAGGGCTCGCGATGACGCAGCTTTGCTTAAGTTAGTGCCATTACTCTGACCCCAAATATTGTTGCGGCAAAAAATGTTTCCTCCTTGAATTACACAATTTAAGGGAATTTCACGTTATGATTCCAGTTCGTGTTAGCTGAACATTAAGCCACCTAACCAGGTTAAGGGATGTCCCATGTCTGATTCAGAAAAACTTCCATTCAACTTTGCGATGAATATCAACACGCAAGATGAATCAACGGGTGAGGATTTGCAGGAAAAGCACGACCAGGCCTTTTGTATTGCAATGATGGGTGATTTCAGTGGCAAGGCACATATTGGCGGTGGCCGTTTTATCGAGATCGACCGTTACAACTATGACGAAGTTCTTGCATCGATGGCTATTCAGCTATCGCTGGCACTGGATGATAATAGCGATGCTACGGTAGAGGGGCACATTCGTTCAGTGAAAGACTTTCACCCCGACAAGCTTTACCAGAATGTTGAGGTATTTCGCCAGCTTCGCGATCTGCGTGCTCGCATGAGTAACACCGAAACATTCAAGCAGGTACTCGGGGAACTCGGGATACAGGAGGAAGTGACTGAAGCAATACCGCAGCAACAAGCTGTTACTGCAACGCAGGCGCCAGTGGAAGAACAGTCAGTAGAAGAACACCCGCAGGAAGAATCTTCAGGCGATCTGCTCGACTCGATCCTGGATGCGACCGAGAAACAGGCGGGACACGGTGTTGATACAACGCAAACTGCCGCGCAGCCAGTACAGGGCAAGAAGTCGCTGGTCGATGCTTTCATTCAGCAGGCAGTCGCCGGGCGCAAGACCGTATCACGTGATCCACGCCAGCATGACATGATCGCTGTTGTGGACGAAGCGATTGCCGAGCAGATGCGCAGGTTATTACACCACCCGCAGTTCCAGGCACTGGAATCGGCATGGCGTGCCGTGCATTTTATGGTTAAGCGAGTTCGCAGTGGTAAGGCGGTCAAACTGTATCTGCTGGATGTCAGCCGTAGTGAACTGGCTGCCGACCTTGCCTATGACGACGTTACACAAACACAGTTGTACAAACAGTTCTGCGATACATCGGTCGGCGATATCCGCTGGAGCCTGATTATCGGCAATTACCGATTTGGTGCAAACATCGATGACATGCTGCTGCTGTCACAGATGGGTGCTATTGCACAGCAGGCCGGCGCGCGTTTCATTGCAGCAGCCGATGAAAACCTGGTGGGCTGCGAATCATTTGCTGAAACGCCAAAGGCCGAACACTGGCAGTATGAAATCAGCCCGGAGGTACAACAAGCCTGGGCATTGATACGAAAGTCACCGGTGGCGAAAAGTATCAGCCTGGCCCTGCCGCGCTTTTTACTGCGCTCGCCTTATGGCAGCAAAGCGACGCCGGTGAAGGCGTTTGCATTCGAGGAAATGTCCAACCGGCCTGAGCACGAGGATTATCTTTGGGGCAATCCTGCTTTTCTTAAAGCCGAGCAGATTGCGCGCGCTTTCATCGAAAGCGGCTGGCAGATGCATATGGCCTCTGTACTCGATACCGAAGACCTGCCGGTTCATTACTTTGAAGAGGGCGGACAGACACTGGTTAAACCCTGTGCCGAAATTCCGCTAGCAGATTCCGGCGCCAGCAGGATGATTGCACAGGGTCTTATTCCGCTGTGGTCAGTGAAAAATGCTGACAGGATTCATTCCGGGGATTTTCATTCGATTGGTGAATGAAGGCTGCAGAGGAAGGGACAGATTTATTGTCCCATTTTTCTCGGGCCGAATTAGTCGTGGGCTTGATGTTGGTGAAACAAGGGTTTTATACTCCCTGTACTCTTCTCCCACTTCAGGCACGGTTATGCTACCCATAATCAATAAAAGGCAGACATGCACGTGGTATCGTCGATGACAAACAAAAAGCGCATCTGTGTAAGAGACGTAATGAAGTCAAACTACGGTACCATCAGCCGTAACGCGACCATCGCGGAAGCCCTTAAAGAGATGAAAAGGTTACAAACCACCGTTCTCGTTGTCGATAAAAGGGATGAGAATGACGAGTACGGTCTCTTGCTGGTGTCAGACATCGCGCGTAAGGTGCTGGCACAGGACAGGGCATCCAGCCGGGTGAATACCTATGAAGTCATGACCAAACCAGCGGTCTGTGTCGACCCCAACATGGATATCCGTTATTGTTCGCGCCTCATGGCCACATTCAACCTGATGCGCGTCCTGGTTGTGAAGGATAACGCAATTCTTGGCACCGTGAATCCGGGCGCCCTGGTGCTGGATGGACTGGTTGCAATCGAGGCGGACGACTGACTTCCCCCGGTTTTTTTGACAAATGTCATTGTCCAGCACCGAAGTGAACAGCTAGCATACAATGATGGATCTGCTTCTTCGCAACCAGGCCGAATCCACCAATATTAGATGTCAGTAACGTCAGTACAACTCCAGGGACGGTCGGTTTTGCTGGCGTCAGCAATAGCCGGGTAAACTGGAATAACTACAAAGGTAAATAAAAAAATATGCTTGCCAGACTACTAGTTGAGCATGACCATATTCTGAAGACACTCAACTTACTAGAGATGCAATTTCTGGAATTATGTCGAGGCGATACGCCCGACTACTCATTAATGCGGAGTATTTTAGTATATATTCAGGAATATCCAGAACATGTACATCACCCACTAGAAGACATGATTTTCTCAATCTTACTTGAGCGTGTAGATGAGGTTAAGTTAATTCAAGACTTGATAACAGAACACAGGGAATTGGAAATTGAAACACGAAAATTAAGAGAGTCACTTAATTTGTTGGAAAGCGGCATTATTTCTAAGGAAGAGATAAAGAAACAGCTGTCAGCATTTCTTATTAGGCAACGACAGCATATGTATATTGAAGAAGAAAAGGTGCATCCACTGATTGAAAGTGTTCTAACAGAAAAAGATTGGGACCATGTTCAATCTGCTGTTCCGCTCTATAAAAACTAATAAATACCTACCAATACGGAATGTCCTTTATAGGATGTCAGCTCAACCGGTCAGCGGATTTTGGGTCGAATTTCACCCCATGATTGCCTAATATTGTCGTAACCTTGTCGCGCGGATCACCAATGTTTACTGTCCAAGCAATATCTCTCACAGGCGAGGATTTAGGATTCGTGCCGGTGCAGCTTGTAAATACAAGAATTATTAATGTCGCGAATATACCATCACTGCATTTAGACACTGTTTATTAGCTTCCTAATTGTTATCTTGAATCACACAGTTGATGAAAGCGTATTTGCATCATACATTTGAAAAGTCTGCTTCGGATCGACAGCTGCCCCTCAGTCCGCAATTTTGCTCAAAAGCCACTATCCGGCAGCTTGCGGCCATGAGCAGACCTTCACATAAACAAAAACGGCTCCCGAAGAAGCCGCGTTTGATTATCTTTTATACAGCTATGATTTCTTTCTTCTTGCTATCCCAATCAAGCCGATAAGACCAGAACCGAAGAGCCAGATGGCTGCGGGGATTGGTACTACGGAAGTTCGCACAAGGTA
>DAOWLL010000049.1 GCA_030641945.1 Gammaproteobacteria bacterium
CCGCCAAGTTTATATTCGATGATGAAGATGCACGCGGCATGGCAATTGACTCACTGGTCTCCGGCGGCTGTATTATTTCCGGTGCCTTGGTCAAGCGTTCGGTGATCTTCTTTGGCACCGAAATCGAGCGTGGTTCAGTGGTCATGGACAGTGTGGTTCTACCCAAGGTCAGCATAGGTGAGAATTGCCGAATAACCCGAGCGATTATCGACAAGGCGTGTGCTCTGCCGGATGATATGGTGATCGGTGAGGATCTTGACGAGGACAGGGAGCGCTTCCACGTCACCGAGGGTGGCATCGTACTGGTTACACCTGAAATGCTTGGACAGCATCTCTATGTTGTAGACAAGGAACAACTGACGGCATGACCAATACGACACGGGTAAATTTTGCACTGTGCTGGCATATGCACCAGCCATGGTACCAGCAGGGGCTGGATGGCGAGTACCAGCTGCCCTGGGTTTATCTGCATGCAATAAAAGACTATGCGGATATGGTGGCGCATCTGGAAGCGCACCCGAAGATGAAAGTGGTGGTGAATTTTGCACCTGTGCTGCTCGAGCAGCTGGACGACTATGCGCGCCAGCTGGGAAACTGGCTTGATAACCGGCAGAAAATGCAGGACCCAATGCTGAACCTGCTTGCGGGTGCGACACAGATACCAGCCAACATGCACGAGCGTTATCAATTGCTGTGCGACTGTCAACGTGCGCATGCGCCGAAAATGATTGAACCATATCCTGCGTTTAAATCATTATTGTCGCCGGTCAAATTTATGTTCCCGCGTCATGAATGTGCTGAGAAGGATACAGAATTCCTGCAGTACCTGGATTCGCAGTACTTCGTTGATGTACTGGTCTGGTATCACCTTGCCTGGCTGGGGCATTCGCTCAAACAGTCAGCCACAGCGCAACGATTGATAGAAAAAGAATCCATGTTTGATGAGTTTGACCGGCACGAGCTGATAAGACTGTTCCATGATTGCATAGCAGATTTGATTCCGCGTTACCGGAAACTTGCTGAGCGAGGCCAGATTGAATTATCGATGACCCCCTATGGCCATCCGATCATTCCGTTATTGAATGACATGGAGAACATGCGCTGTGCTCAGCCGAAAGATCCAATGCCGTCATGTGCACCATATCCCGGCGGTGCTGAGCGTTCGCGCTGGCATATACAGCATGGCATCGATTGCTTTGAGCACTACTTCGGCATTCGTCCGCAAGGCATCTGGTTATCCGAAGGTGCTATTTCGGAAGATGCGATTGCAATGATCGAGGAATTTGATTTCAAGTGGACAGCGTCTGGCGAAGGTGTATGGCGCAGCAGTATTCATATGTCTGATCATGATCCGGAAGTGATCCATAGCAAACGCGCACTGTTTCATTCGTACCAGTTGAAAGACTATGCTCCGAAAATATTTTTCCGCGATGACGGCCTCTCTGATTTAGTCGGATTTGAATACAGCAAAAGAAACTCGGTAGAAGCGGCCAATGACCTGGTGCAGAACCTGGTTAATATCTCGGATTTTCTTGGTGACAGTGCAGGGCGGCATGTTGTAACCATCATTCTTGATGGAGAAAACGCCTGGGAGTATTACCCGCATAACGGTTATCACTTTCTCAATCACCTGTATGAACAACTGTCTGATCATACTCGTATTCGTACTGCCTGTTTTTCAGAACTAATAGACCTGCCAATGTGTCATGATCTTGAAGAATTATGTGCTGGCAGCTGGGTCTATGGTTCGTTTTCAACATGGATTGGCAATGAAGATAAAAACAGGGCATGGGACCTTCTGGCTGAGGCAAAATTGGCGTATGACGCGGTGATAGAGCAAGGCACGCTTGATCATGAGTCTCAGCAGCGAGCAACCAGGCAGCTTGCGATTTGCGAGGGTTCTGACTGGTTCTGGTGGTTTGGTGATGCTAACCCATCCGGCAGCGTCAGTGATTTTGATCAGTTATTTCGGATCCAGCTGAAGAACCTGTATGAGCTGCTGCAGTTATCCATTCCCGCTGTGCTCGACGAACCTGTGTCGATCGGCGGAGGCAGTGCAGAAAATGCGGGCACTATGGTTAGAAATGTTGGATGAGCACACAAGACTTCTATGATCGCCGTGCCGGCATATTGCTGCACCCGACTTCGCTGCCTTCAGGGGTTCTGGATCGAGATGTAGAGCGCTGGCTGGGGCTTCTTGCCGGTGCGGGCTTCAGTGTCTGGCAGGTACTGCCACTGGGTGAACCCAAGGGCGGTCTGTCACCGTATCAGTGTATATCCGCATTTGCGATGAATCCTGCGTTGTTAACTGATTTTCCGCCACTGGACAAGACAGTGCCTGGCTATATCGAGTTCTGCACCAGTAACCATAGCTGGCTGTATGACTACGCGCTGTTCAGGGTGCTGAAACAGATGTTCGATGATGCGCCGTGGTTTGAATGGCCTGACGAGTGGAAATACCGTCAACCCCATGCGATGCAGCGAGCATTTGATGAATTTAAAGATTACATTGCTGAGCTGAGCTGGGAGCAGTTCCAGTTGTACGACCGCTGGCGCCAGATAAAACACAGGGCAAACGCAAAGAGCATTCGTCTATTTGGTGATATCCCGCTGTTTGTGGCACATGACAGTGTTGATGTCTGGGCGCACCCGGAACAGTTTTTACTGGACGAAAACGGTATGATGACTGTCGTTGCCGGTGTTCCACCCGATTATTACTCTGCAACCGGACAGCGCTGGGGCAATCCTCACTATAACTGGGATGTCATGCGCCAGGAAAATTATGCATGGTGGTTAGAGCGAATTGATCATCACTTGCAGGAATTTGACATGCTCAGAATCGACCACTTCAGAGGGCTTGAATCTGCATGGGTGATTAATGCAGACTGCGAAACAGCTGTTGATGGTCACTGGGAGGAAATGCCCGGTGATGAATTACTCGCAAAAATACATGAAGATGCGGGCCATTTGCCGATCGTTGCCGAGGATCTTGGCATCATTACACCCGAGGTAACAGCGCTGCGCAGGAAATACCATCTGCCAGGCATGTCAGTCCTTCAATTTGGTTTTGATGAGCATGCAGACAATCCTCACAAGCCGCAGAATATCAAGCAGGATATGGTCGTCTATACCGGCACCCATGACAACGATACTACTAAAGGGTGGTTTAATGCTTCGCCAGAAGATGTTAAAAAATACATTCTACAAACTTTGAATATTGAACAGCATGCCGGGCAGATAAATGATAGCAGCGCTGACCTGGTTGTAGACAAGCTAATTGATAATGCGATGAATTCGCAAGCGAGCTTGTGCATGATCCCGATGCAGGATTGTCTTCACCTGGGAACGGAAGCGCGAATGAATACACCGGGAACGATAGAAGACAACTGGCAGTGGTCATTCAGGTGGGAACAAATATATGACGAAATGGCAGCTGATTTGAGGCTGATTATAGAGACGGCTAACAGACTGGTTAAGTGACATGGTTGAATCATTAACAAAAGTACAGCATGGGTGGCATCATGATCCGTTTGAATGGCTCGGTATCCATCCTGCACGCCCGGGCTACATCATTCGTGCATTCATGCCGTCTGCGGAGAGTGTCGATATCGTTGGCATTGGCCCGATGCAGCGCGTACAGGGCACCGATACTTTTGAACTGAATATCCTGCAACATGAAAAAGATACGCTGCCGCAACACTACAGTCTTAGCTGGATAGAAAAAGGCACAACAGATAGACATACTATCGTATCGCCCTACAGCTTTGAGCCGCAGCTCAGCAACTACGATCTCGATCTCTTTGCTGCCGGTAGTCATCTGCATGTATACCGTATTCTTGGTGCGCATCTTTGTGTTGTTGATGGTATTGAAGGCTGTCTATTTGCGGTATGGGCACCCAACGTCAAGCGTGTCAGCGTAGTAGGCGACTTCAATGGCTGGCATGGTTTGCGTCATCCGATGCGCAGCCGTGGTTCATCAGGTGTGTGGGAACTGTTTATACCGGGTTTGCATGCGCATGATAGTTACAAGTTCGAGATCCGAACGAGTACCGATGAGATTCTGCACAAGAGCGACCCCTATGCACGTACCATGGGCATGCGTCCGGAAACAACAAGCCTTATACCTGCAAAAGATGCTTATCACTGGAAAGATGATCGATGGATACAGCATCGTACACAGTGGCAGTGGCTGCATGAGCCGATGTCGACATTCGAGGTCCATGTGGGTTCATGGCGGCGTCATGATGATGGCGGTTTTCTGAGTTATACAGAACTGGCAGAACAGCTGGTGCCCTATGTGCGTGAACTGGGTTATACCCATATCGAGTTGCTGCCGATCACCGAACATCCCCTGGATCAATCGTGGGGTTACCAGGTTAGCGGCTATTTTGCCCCGACATCGCGCCATGGCAGCCCTGATGAGTTAAGGCATTTTATTGACACCTGCCACCAGAATAACATTGGCGTTATTCTCGACTGGGTGCCTGCCCATTTTCCGCGGGATGAATTTGCACTTGCGCGCTTTACCGGTGAAGCCTGTTATGAATACGGCGATCCAAACAAGGGAGAGCACCAGGACTGGGGTACATTAATATTCAATTATGGCCGCAACGAAGTTCGCAATTTTTTAATTGCCAATGCGGTTTACTGGATACAGGAATTTCATATCGATGGCTTGCGCGTTGATGCTGTCGCTTCCATGCTTTATCTCGATTACTCACGTGAGCACGGTCAATGGTCACCTAATGTTTACGGTGGCCGCGAACATCTTGAAGCCATGGATTTTATCAAACACCTGAACGAGACTGTTCATGCGGAGTTTCCAGGTGTGTTGACACTGGCCGAAGAAAGTACTGACTGGCCGCAGGTGTCACGTCCGACTGATACAGGCGGCCTCGGTTTCTCCATGAAATGGAACATGGGCTGGATGCATGACACACTTGATTACTTCCAGGCTGATCCTGTGTATCGGCGTTTTCACCAGAACCAGCTGACATTCAGCCAACTGTACGCATATAGCGAGAATTTTGTGCTGCCGCTGTCACATGACGAAGTGGTGCATATGAAACGCAGTATGCTGGATAAAATGCCTGGCGATGTCTGGCAGAAATTTGCCAACTTGCGAACATTGTATACTTACCAGTATGCGCATCCAGGAAAGAAGCTGCTGTTCATGGGCGGCGAATTCGGGCAATGGGATGAATGGAGTGAACGCAAGGGGCTGGACTGGATCGTTGCCGGAATGGATAAACATGCCGGGCTTACCAATCTTATTCATGACCTGAATGTTCTTTATCGTGATAATCCTGCATTGCATGCACATGACTTTCAACCTGAGGGTTTTCAGTGGATCACGTGCGAAGATGAACAAAATTCCATCCTGGTGTTCATGCGGCGTTCAAAGTATGAATCTATTATCTGTGCCTTCAACTTCACGCCGGTACCACGGGAAGACTATACCATTGGTGTACCTGAGCAGGGTTCATATGTTGAGGTATTGAACTCTGATGCGTCATGGTATGGCGGCAGTAATCTTGGCAACGCTGGAAAAGTGACAACCATCAGGCAACAGGAACATGGTTTCGATTACGCATTGAAACTTACACTACCGCCTCTGTCAGGATTGTTTCTACAAAAGGAAAGCGAGTGAATATTTTATTTGCAGCCAGTGAGGCTTTCCCGTTTATAAAAACAGGTGGACTGGGTGATGTCATACACAGTCTTCCGGTTGCGCTCAACAAGCAGGGAAATAACGTACGCCTGGTGTTGCCAGCGTATAGAGACGTACTGGCGTCTGTTGATTCATTAAAAGACCTGGGGACGATTGATGTTCCAGGCGCAGGTGTCAGGCACAAGGTGAGCATTATCCAGGCGCACGAAGATATTCTGGGTGACTATCTGTATTTGATCGATGTCCCTGATTTGTTTGACAGGCCTGGAAACCCGTACGTACATAGCGATGGTTATGCCTGGCATGACAATGCTGAACGCTACACGGTGTTCAGCCGTGCTGTCGCATTGCTGGCCAAGTGGGTGCCTGGAAGCAACTGGAGACCGGATGTGGTGCACTGCCACGACTGGCAGACAGGTTTAGTGCCGGCGTTTCTGAGTATGGTGAAACATGCGCCCGCTACTGTATTTACCATTCACAACCTCGCATACGATGGTCATTTCTCCCAGCATGACTTCAACAGCCTGGCTTTGCCCCCTGCATGGTGGTCACCGGATTTTGCCGAATTCTATGGTGGTTTTTCCATGCTCAAGGCAGGCATACTTTTTTCTGATCATGTCACTACCGTGAGTCCGACCTACGCAAAAGAAATATGCACGCCTGAATTCGGCAACAGATTTGAAGGTGTGTTAGGCAATCTTGGCGACAAGCTTACAGGCATCCTTAACGGCATCGATCTCGATATCTGGAATCCGCAGACAGACAGGCATATTGCAGAAAATTACTCGGTTAATAACAAATTTTCTAAAGGCAAGTCTGCTAATAAAAAGGACCTGTTGCGCAGAGCAGGGCTGGCCGAGAGTGATGCGCCACTGCTTGGCTTTGTCGGGCGACTGGTCGAACAGAAGGGCGTAGACCTGATCACAGCCATTCTGCCAAAGTTGTTTGAAACTACCGATGCAAACATGGTGTTGCTGGGTTCTGGACACATGGCCTATGAAACAGACCTGATGGATCTTGCTGCAAAATATCCGGACAGGTTTCATGTGCATATCGGTTATTCCGAAGAACTTGCACACCAGATTGAAGCCGGCGCCGACATGTTTATTATGCCGTCGAGGTTTGAACCCTGCGGGCTGAACCAGATGTACAGCCTTCGCTATGGTACGCCCCCCGTGGTTAATAATACCGGCGGCCTCGCGGATACGGTTGTTGATGTATCACTGAAAACATTGCAGGACAAAACAGCTAGCGGGTTTGTGGCAAAGCAGGTGGATTCAGAATCCTTGTATTCAATAATACTCAGTGCACTGGATCTGTATAAAAATAAAAAGTTGTGGCAGCAGCTCTGCAAAGCTGCCATGCAACAGGAGCTGGGTTGGGAAGCCAGTGCCCGGGAATATCAGAAACTGTATCAGGCTGAGGTTGATGCGAAGCAATGAATGAAAAAGACTGGATAGAAGAAAGTACACTCGAGGAGATCGAACCGTTACCGGAAGACAGCCAGTCGCTGTCACAGGGGTTTCATCGATATCTTCGAAACCATCTCGGTCATTTCATGGGCTTTGTGCCTTTTTATCTTTACGAAGCCATGGCGCTGACCATACGTGACCGTATCATGTCGAAGTGGCACAAAACATGGAAACGCAGCAATGATCCGAATACACGCAAGGCATATTATCTGTCGCTGGAGTTTCTGATCGGCCGCGCACTGGGCAACCATCTGCTCAATCTTGATATAGAAAAGGAGACGGCTGAAGCGCTGATGAATTTTTCCGTTGAGCTGGAAGATGTCATCAATGAAGAACCCGATGCCGGACTGGGCAATGGTGGTCTGGGGCGGCTGGCGGCATGCTTTTTGGACAGCTGTGCAACTCTCGACCTGCCGGTGCTCGGCTATGGGCTTCGCTACGAATACGGCATGTTCCACCAGCTGATAAATCATGGTTACCAGGTAGAGGAACCTGACCACTGGTTGCGTGACGGCAACCCCTGGGAAGTTCCGCGTCCTGAATATGAACAGACCATTCATTTTGGCGGGCGCACGGAACACTTCCATGACCAGGACGGGATTCATCGTGCGCGCTGGGTAGATACCCATGATGTCGTTGCCATTCCTTACGATCTGCCGATCTCAGGTTATCGCAATAATACCGTTAATACCCTGAGATTATGGAAATCTACAGCGACTAAAGTGTTCGATCTTGATGACTTTAACAAGGGAAGTTACTCGGAAGCGGTTGAAGCAAAGAATGATGCTGAGCATATCACCATGGTGCTTTATCCTAATGATGCCAGTGAGAGCGGCAAGGAGTTGCGTCTCAAACAGCAGTACCTGCTTGCATCGGCCAGTTTGAAAGATGTTATTCGCAAATGGGAGAAGATCCAGGGCCGTAACTACGACACCTTTGCTGAATACAATGTTTTCCAGATGAATGATACGCATCCCACGATCGCAGTAGCCGAGTTGATGCGCATACTCATGGATGAAAAAGATCTGCACTGGGACCAGGCATGGGACATTACCACCAGCACCATGGCATATACCAACCACACGCTGCTGCCGGAAGCGCTGGAAACCTGGCCGGTGCGCTTGATGGAAAGTCTTCTGCCGCGCCCGATGGAAATCATTTTCCATATTAATAAAATATTTTTACACGATATCGCAATGCGATGGCCCGGTGATAAGGATAAACAGGCACGCATGTCATTAATAGACGAGAGTGGTGACAAGGCTGTAC
>DAOWLL010000396.1 GCA_030641945.1 Gammaproteobacteria bacterium
GTGTTATCATGGGTCTACCCTCTGTATTTGAGGAAGAACCATATTTATAATATTCTTTCTCCGTGTCTCTGTGAAAGAAGTTTCCATGGAAACAACATATGAGCAACTGCGTAACCGTATCTGTTGAATTTTATTTTAAAGGCGAAAAACTCTCCGCTTCTATTAAGCTTGATCTTGATCGCCACATGCAAACTATCGACAAATTTCCTGACTTATATCCTTTACTTGCAAGAGCTATTAACCTGAATCTTTATTCCTATGAATATGAAATGATGCAGACAGAGACCATTATTTTTAGCCAGGCCGAGGGGATCGCAGCCGAACATATCAATAACGGCATACTAGACATAGAAGCCTTTGAAGCCGCATGGACAGAAAACCAGTTACACGAAAAGCTACAGCTAATCGCCCGGCAATATTTGTCTGTTGACGATATAAATCAACAACCTGAATTGAAAAATGCATTATTAGAAGCCTATCGACTTGGAAAACAATAAAATAGCCTGACCGGAAGTTTATTCTGAAGCCATATGGCGTCAGTTAATTATTATTGTCAGTCTATTTATAATATTGTTGGAATATATATTTGTAAAATAATTGTAACAAGTTCAAGTAGCTTTTGACTCTTAATTCAGCCTGACTTAATCTCTGCCATTATTCACCATGATGGCTGGAAACAAATGAAGCAAAAGGGCACACTCGCAACCCTCGGGTCTGATCAGACCATGGAATCTCGCATACAGCTTGAAGAAATCCGCATGCTCTATGGAAGCTTGATGTTTTCAATGCTGGCGACCTTTGCCGTAAGCCTGATCATGTATCTTGTAATGTTCGGCCACGCCGCCTCAATAGAATACCTTTCATTATGGTTCGCTATTATGGCTGCATCCATTCTGCTGCGCAGCTGGGATACATATCATTTTTTCAAAGCACCGCCTGACGAACAAAGTAAAAAATTATGGGGCACACGCTTTCTAATCGGCTCCACTTTTGCCGGATTCTGGTGGGGCATGCTTTCATGGTTGGGATATTCAGCAGAAAACGAGTACCAGACCCTTATCGTAGTATGCATTGTAGGTGTTGCCGGGGGCGCGTTGGCAACACTGTCATATCGCTGGCGTACAATCTTCCTCTTTCTAATGCCTGCACTGTTACTACTTGAACTTCGACTGATATTTGAGGATAACGAATTTTTCGAAGTTCTTTCCTACTTGCTGGCTGTTTTTATACTGTTTACAGTATCAACCTCCAGACGCGCCTATAAAAACTCAAACCAGAATATCAGGCTTCGCATTGAGGCTGACTTCAGAGAAGAAGCGCTACGAGCAGCAAAAAACGAAGCTGAGCTTGCGAATCAAGCAAAATCCATATTCCTGTCCAATATGTCACACGAACTGCGAACTCCGCTTAATGCAATTCTTGGCTACACACAGCTGCTCAGGCATGATAAGTCGCTTAATCAAAAGCAACAGGATAATATCAAGGAAATCAACGATGCCGGTGAACTGTTACTGGAACTAGTTAACCAGGTTCTGGATTTATCAAGCATAGAAGAAGGCCGTCTGAGCGTTTCAATTGAACCCGTTGTGCTGGAAGACGTTCTGCAGGAATGCAAGTCTCTGATTCAGCCTCTGGCAGACAAAAATCGTATCCGTCTTGACTTCATCACAGACTTCACAGGGCATGTGATGGCAGACCATACCCGGCTAAAACAAATCATTCTCAATCTGCTATCAAATGCTATAAAGTACAATCATTCAAATGGAATGGTTAATGTCAGGAGCAGCTATGTTGCTGATAACCGTGTGCGTATTGAAGTCAGAGATACCGGTTACGGCATACCGAATGACAAGCTGAGCAGCCTGTTTGAGCCTTTCAACAGGCTTGAAATCAATACCAAGAAAATTGAAGGAACAGGTATAGGGCTTACCATATCCAAAAAACTAACTGAAATGATGAAAGGCACGCTTAATGTACAGAGCGATGTAGGCCAGGGAAGTACTTTCTGGATAGAACTGGAAGGCTTTCGACAAAGCATAAGCGACTGCAAGCCTCAAGATCTGCCAGATCAGGCGAAGACGGTTGAAGTCAATAACAGCGATTTAATACACGCGCAAAAAATACTTATCGTTGAAGATAATCCATCAAACCTTAAATTAATTTCCAGTCAACTCAGTGCGCTTGGTTACAAAGCGGACCTTGCCAGTAACGGCAAAGAGGCCCTGAAATTGACCAGGACTTTAGATTACGCACTCGTTCTAACCGATTGCAACATGCCGATCATGGATGGATATGAATTGACAACTGAAATACGTAAAAACAATAGCCGCATACCTGTTATCGCTCTCACCGCTGACGCATTTCCTGAACGAGAACAGGAGTGCCTCACTGCCGGTATGAATGACAGAATAGTAAAACCGGTCAGCCTGAAACAACTGGATACTATGCTTGAAAAGTGGCTCTGAAAAAACAACAAGCCCCGGGATTGTGCCCCTGGAAATAATAATTGGGTCTCCCCCACACCAAGTAAGTAAAAATTCAAATAATGGCCACAGAGAACACAGAGAACACAGAGATTTTATCCGCAAATAACGCACTAAAATGTAAGGAACATTTTGAACGCACGCCAGTGCGGCCCGCAGGGCGAAGCGCAGGACTGCGCGGAGTAACAGACACGAACGATGTTGTGTGTAAATAGATGCTTATTGATCTGCTTTTCACTGTCGGATTCATGTTATAAGGCTATTGAACCGCTAGATGCCAGCA
>DAOWLL010000096.1 GCA_030641945.1 Gammaproteobacteria bacterium
CGAATCTTTTCCTTGCCCCGTGCCCCCCGTCCCTTGCTCCTGAAATCAGGGATGATTGACGATGAAACCATCCAGCCCATGCTGTTTCTTCACGGTCGCTTTCATCTTTTCCATCCTGCTCTTGTCCAGCTCAGGACCGATACGAACGCGATAGCTGATTTTGCCATTTTTCGTACGCGCCTCGACATAGGCCGCATAGCCATCCTTGCGTAATTTGTCTCGCAAAGCATAGGCATTGTCCTTGATTGTCACCGTAGACACCTGCAACGCGAATGCATTGACTGGTTGTTTTAATTTGGTTTTGGCTTTCGGCTTGCTGGGCGCAGGCTTTTTCACCGGTGCAGGTGCAGACTTTTGCTTGAGATGGGTCGGCACAACCGGCTCCAGCTTGATTTCGCTCAAGGGTGGGAATTTCGGTTCCGGCGGCATTTCAATGCTGCGGCTGTTGCGGGATTTGAATCCTGAACCGTCAAGTAAAACAGGAATAAAAATTACACCCAGCGTCACCAGCAAGATGGCGCCAATCAGTCGTTGTTTCAGTGTTTTATCCAAATGACTCGTAAACCTAACTATGCTGAGTTACTAACAGTGAAGTGCGAAATACCGCATTGCCTCGGCAACTGTATAAAATGACCCGAAGATAATTACCCTGTCATCGATAGCTGCTGCTGCCAGCGCCTGATCACAGGCGCCGGCAACCGTTGAAGCAGCGCAGAGTTTAACATCAGATGTCAGCTGTTCAACCGCATCTGCCATTTGCCTTGCTGACAGGCCACGTGGCACTGATTCGAGCCCGGCCGTGTACCAGCAGTCGATCTCACTTGACAGCAGCTGAATAACATCAGTAGCCGGTTTATCTGCCAACATCGCTACAACTGCATAGGTCCGGCCCGCACAGTCATGCGCCCTGAGCTGCGAAACCAGTGATGCGGCTGCCTGTGGATTATGTGCGACATCAACAATGACCGCAGGCTGTTGCCTGATAATCTGAAAGCGCCCCGGCAGGCTGACGTGCACCAGGCCCTGTTGAATCGCATCGGCCCCCACGCTGAAGCCACGCAATGACTTGAGCGCGATGATGGCTGTTGCCGCATTAGACAGTTGAAACTCACCCGCAAGCGCCGGTAATGGCAGCTCAGCCATGCTATTGCCATCAGCGTGCAAGCTCCACTGCCCTGCTCCAGGCTCAACACGGAAATCAGTACCAATCAGCTTTAAATCCACGCCAAGTTTTGCGGCGTGTTCAAGCAAGGATTGCGGCGGGTTTGAATCGCCGCAAACTGCGGGGCAGCCTGCTGTTAAAATACCGGCTTTCTCGAAACCGATGGTCTCACGGTCAGTTCCCAACCAGTCTGTATGATCAATGGCTATGGTGGTGATAACCGCAACACTCGGCTGCATAATATTCACCGCGTCGAGACGGCCACCAAGCCCAATTTCCATGATAACCAGCTCAGGTTTTACCGCCATGAATAAATCTATGGCCGCCAGCGTGCCGAACTCGAAATAGGTCAGCTGCTCATCACCGCGGGCCTGATCAATGCGCTCAAACGCCATACAAAGGCTTTCATCATCAATCTCGCGTCCATTAATGCGTATACGTTCGTTATAACGCAGTAAATGCGGCGATGTGTAGCTACATGTTGTGCAACCCTCGGCCAGGGCCATTGCTTCCAGGTAAGCAACCACGGAGCCCTTGCCATTGGTTCCGGCTACAATGATTAACGGGCAATCGAAATAATTATTGTGACCAGCCTGATGTAGAACACGTGAAACACGCTCCAGGCCGAGATCAATTTCTTTGGGGTTCAGGCTTTCCTGCCAGGAGAGCCATTGATCCAGTGTCTGGAAGCGCAATACTTGTGGAATCCTGGATTAAATCCGTTCGCCCTGAATATGTCGAAGGGTCGTTTACTTATCGATATGGGCGTTCAAAAACATACCTTCATGGTTCGACATGCTCACCACGAGCGGTGTAATTATCAGATACTTATTGACTTGTTTGGATGGCCGGCTTGTTCATCAACATCAGTAAAAGACTGGAAATACGATCACTCAGATCACGTCGATCCACGATCATGTCAACAGCGCCGTGCTCGAGCAGAAACTCACTGCGTTGAAAGCCTTCCGGTAATTTTTCACGTACGGTCTGTTCGATGACTCTTGGGCCTGCAAAACCTATCAAGGCCCTGGGTTCGGCAATATTGATATCACCCAGCATGGCAAAACTTGCCGATACACCACCCATGGTTGGATCTGTGAGTACAGATATAAACGGAATTCTCTGTTTCGCCATTCGCGCCAGTACTGCACTGGTTTTTGCCATTTGCATCAGCGAAAACAACGCTTCCTGCATGCGCGCACCGCCCGATGCTGAAAAGCACACCAGCGGAATATTCTCAGCCAGTGACACGTTGGCGGCCTGCACGAACTTTTCACCGACAACAGAACCCATGGAACCGCCCATGAAGCGGAAATCAAATGAAACAGCAACAACATCAACGCCCTTGACCTTGCCTTTGTATACAATCAACGCATCTTTTTCATCGGTATTCTTTTGCGCCTGAATCAGGCGGTCCCTGTATTTCTTGCTGTCTTTGAACTTGAGCTTGTCAATCGGCAAATAATTGTTGGCTATTTCTTCGCGTGGAGACTCGTCAAGAAATATATCCAGGCGCCTGCGGCCATAGACGCGCATATGATGGTTGCACTTGGGACATACATCCTGATTGCGCTCAAGCTCAGCACGATAAAGCACCGCACTACAGACCTTGCACTTGGACCACAGACCTTCAGGTACAGCACGCTTGCTGCCGCCTTCAGTACGGATACGTGAAGGCATCAATTTTTCAAACCAGCTCATATTCGCTACCCCCGTTATCAGGCCGTTCTTGTTATTTCTTCCACCGGGTTTGCATCCATCGCTTCACGCATGGAACCCAGCAGCTCGGACACATCCTTTATCACCCGTTCTGTCTGCTCAGGATTGTGTTGCTGATGTGCGGCCATACGTTTAACTATAGCACTACCGACGACAACCGCATCAGAACAGGCCGAAACCCGCGCTGCCGTTTGCGCATCGCTGATGCCAAAACCGACGCCGATCGGCAGATCTATGCGCTCGCGTATCGCCCCGACTTTCTGCCTGACGCTGTCGACATCAAGGTTGGCCGCTCCAGTTACACCCTTCAGTGACACATAATAAACAAATCCGCTGGCAACAGCCCCGATTTTTGCAATGCGCTCATTCGTACTGGTTGGCGCAATCAAAAATACAGGATCCAGGCCTCCGCCTTCAAGTGCCGAAATATAGTCCTCAGCTTCCTCAGGCGGCATATCAACCGTGATTATGCCATCAATGCCGGCTTCAGAGGCGCGCCTGGCGAAGGATTCGTAGCCGGCGACTTCTATCAGGTTGAGATAGCCCATCATGATAACCGGCGTCACGTCATCGAGCCTGCGGAACGCTGTGACGGCATTGAACACGTCACCCAGCGAAACCTTGAACTCGAGGGCACGCTCGGCTGCAGCCTGTATCACCGGACCATCCGCCATCGGATCGGAAAAAGGCGCACCCAGTTCAATGATATTCGCACCTGCTTTTACCATGGCATGCATCAATGGCACAGTCACGTCCGGATGCGGATCACCGGTCATGATGTACGGAATCAGCGCCTTGCGGTCTTCCGCCAGCAAGCGTGCAAAACATGCCTGTAAACGACTCACAATTGTATGCCCTCGATTTTGGCGATGGTATTAATGTCTTTATCACCGCGCCCTGAAAGATTGATGATCAGGCTCTGCTCCGGCTTCATTTCAGCAGCCAGTTTGACACCATAGGCCATAGCATGGCTGGATTCGAGTGCCGGTATGATGCCTTCAATACGTGTTAGCTGATGAAACGCCTGCAGTGCTTCATTATCGGTAATCGCGCTGTATTTCACCCGGCCGATGTCCTTTAACCATGAATGCTCGGGCCCAACACCCGGATAATCCAGCCCGGCTGATACAGAATGCGTTTCGATAATCTGTCCGCCTTTATCCTCCATCAGGTAGGTCCTGTTACCGTGCAACACGCCCGGCTTACCCGCACACAGCGGTGCCGCATGGTGACCGGTTTCGATGCCATCGCCCCCTGCCTCAACACCGTACATGGCAACAGACTCATCTTCCAGGAATGGATAAAACAGGCCGATGGCATTGGAGCCACCGCCGACACAGGCAACCAGTGCATCCGGCAGCCTGCCTGTGCGTTCAAGTATCTGGCTACGTGCTTCACGGCCGATCACAGACTGAAAATCTCTCACCATTTGCGGATACGGGTGCGGTCCCGCAACGGTGCCAATAATGTAGAAAGTATTATCAACATTGGTCACCCAGTCACGCATGGCTTCATTCAGTGCATCCTTGAGTGTTTTTGAACCCGAGCTTACCGGCACAACTTCGGCGCCCAGCAGCTTCATGCGGTAAACATTTGGGGACTGGCGCACGATATCTTCAGCGCCCATGTAAACCACGCATTCCATACCGAAACGCGCCGCCACCGTCGCCGTGGCAACACCATGCTGTCCCGCACCGGTTTCAGCAATAACCCGGTTTTTACCCATGGCTTTTGCCAGTAGTGCCTGGCCTATGGTGTTATTTATCTTGTGAGCGCCGGTATGATTAAGGTCTTCGCGCTTCAGAAAAATCTGCGCACCACCGGTCTCTGTTGACAGGCGTTCGGCATGATACAAAGGACTGGGGCGTCCGACATAATGAGCGAGGTCAGCATCAAACTCTGCCTGGAAGGCTTTATCAGTGCTGGCCTTGTGATAAGCATCGCGCAATTCATCCAGTGCCTGCATCAGTGTTTCGGAGACAAAGCGGCCGCCATAAATGCCAAAATGCCCGCGCTCATCCGGCATCGCTGAATAATCAATCGTCTGCTTTATACTATCTGTTGGCATTTTCAACCTCTTGCATAAATGCCGACATCAGCTCGACACTTTTAATACCCTTGTCTGCCTCAACACCACTGCTGACATCAACTGCCCATGGGCGCACACGGCTGACTGCTTCAGCAACATTACTCACCGTCAAACCGCCAGCCAGAATGACCGGTTTATTCAGCACTGGAATACTGTTCCAGTCGAACACCTCACCGGTCCCGCCTGCCGCACCGGGTTCATGGCTGTCGAGCAGCAGCCCCCTGGCATTTTTATAGGCCTTTGACTGGCTGATCAGGCCTTGCTGGTTTAAACGCCCCATGCCCAGTGCCTTGATATAAGGCCTGGCAAAGCGTTCACAATACGCCGGATCTTCAGCGCCATGAAACTGCAGTAAATCGACTGGCACCTGCTCCAGCACATCATTTACCACCGCCTGCTCAGCATCCAGAAACAGCGCCACCGTGGTAACGAAAGCGGGCAGTTGCCGGCAAATAGCCGCGGCCTGCTCTATTTCGACATTGCGCGGGCTGTTTTCATAGAAAACCAGCCCGATCGCATCGACACCCATCGCCGCCGCTACGAGCGCATCTTCGATGCGGGTAATGCCACAGATTTTAACACGTGTATGTTGTTTCAATGGATGATCCCAAAAATACGTCAAGCTGATTACAGTCCGTCACAGCCACCCATACGGGGCACAATGCCGGATACCGGCAGATCAAATTCATCTGGATATTGTACCGCAACCAGGTACAAACCTTGCGCCGGGGCCGTAGGCCCTGCCCGGGTGCGGTCTTTTAACGCCAGCAGCTCACCTATCCAGGTCAGCGGGCGTTCACCGATGCCTACTTTGAGCAACGAGCCTGCAATGTTACGCACCATGTGGTGCAGAAAGGCATTGGCCTGAATATCGATATAAACGAACGAGCCTTCGGCTGTCACATCGATTGACCTGATAAATCGCATCGCATGCTCGGACTGGCAGGCGGATGAGCGAAAGGATGAAAAGTCATTTTGACCCAGCAGCACTTGCGCCGCGGCATGCATCGCACTGGTATCCAGATTGTTGTGCACCCAGCTGACGCGGTGACTGTATAACGCCGGTCTGGCGACACGCTGCTGGATAATATAACGATAGCTGCGCATGGTTGCACTGAAGCGCGCATTGAAGCCAGCATCAACCTGTTTGGCCCAATGTACACATACATCATCGGGCAAGTGCGTGTTAACACCCATTACCCATGCCTTGAGTTTCCTCTCGGCATGCGTATCAAAATGTACTACCTGCCCTGTTGCATGAACACCGGTATCTGTACGCCCTGCACAGACAACCTGCACCTTGTGGTCTGCCACGAGTGAGAGCGCTTTCTCGATTTCATCCTGTACCGTGCGCGTACCGTGTAACTGCATCTGCCAGCCGCAATAACGGCTGCCATCATACTCAACACCAAGGGCAATGCGATTGGTCTGTGGCTGTTCTATCTTATTCATCAACCTGGATTCCGCAGTAAAACACACAACAGCGCTGTCTCTCAAACGTCGGCGATTGACGCGACTTGCAGCTATCGGCCATAGTCTGGAGTATCACACCATGAAACTCCAGACTATTACTTGTGATGCTTCCAGATTTGTTTATTGTGGGACTAAACATTTTGTTTCGCCTTGATGGCATTCAAGTAGTTAACTCAATTTTTTATCACGTGTAACTAAGCATTAGTTTCGCTCCTGCTGGAGCGAGTTACCTTTTTTGCTCGCACAAAAAACGTAACCCAAAAAATGCGTCCCGGGCGCTCGTGCTTCGCATACCC
>DAOWLL010000439.1 GCA_030641945.1 Gammaproteobacteria bacterium
ATTCCAAACATTGCAGCATTCTGGTCACCGCAAACAGCCGTTACCGGTATAGCTGTATTCACCAGCCGACCATAGTTTGCACACGTAGGCATGCATTCGGGCAGCAGTCGCTGATCAACTTCAAACCAGTTGCATAAGCGTTCAGACCATGTCAGTGAACCGAGTTCAAACAACTGGGTACGTTGCGCATTGCTGAAATCAATTGTATAAGGCCTGTTTTCAAGCAGATGAAACAGCAAATAACTAATCAGCGGCGAAAGTCGCAATTCATCGCGTGCACATTTTTTTATGCCCTCAACATTATTCAACAACCAGTTCATTTTACTGGCGCTGTAATAAGCCGTTAATGGCAGTCCTGTCAGCCGCCTGATTTCCTGCTCGTGCGGCTTGAGTTTTTCCAGTAGATTTTCGGCGCGAACATCCTGCCAGCTCAATGCTGGGCTGAGCGCCCTGCCATTAACATCCCAGGCAAGCACGGTCGATCTTTGGGTTGCAATGCCGCAGGCCAATACCTGTTCAAGCTGTTGTTCATCAAGACCGGATAAAACCTGCTGGATTACGCTGGTGACAGTATCGAGCAATTGACAGGCATCGTGCTCAACATAACCCGTATTGGATCTATCGAGCGTAACTTTTTGAGCTGCATCTGCGACCGCTTCGCCATTGCTGTCAAACAATACGGCACGACTTGAATTACTGCCCTGATCAACACCCAGAAAATAGGTCATAACTACTACTAGTCGCTCTCGATGTTGTCCCTGGTTTCCAGCTACTCAACGAATTCAGTTGATAGTCGAACCCTCATGCTGCAACAGCCACGATTTTATCTTGAGCAGATCACCGCTGGTGTCACCCGCATAGCCACCGATTCCGCTTGATGAAACAACACGATGACAGGGTACAACAACCGGTATCGGATTCCTTCTGCAGGCATTACCGACTGCACGTGCAGAGGTGCCAAGCTTTTTCGCAAGTTCGCCATAAGTAACAACCTTTCCGGCCGGTATATTTTTCAGCTCATTCCAGACCTTCTGCTGAAATGGTGTACCTGCAAGCGAGCACGAAATATCAAATCGATCACTTGCCTTTGGGTTGTCCAGGTATTGCCTGATCTGGTTGCAGACATTTACAGTCGACTCATTACCGGGTTTAATTTCATTTTCTGACTCGATGAAATCGATGGCTTCAAGTTTGTCATCATTTATGCAGATACCCAGGTGGGCAAAGGGTGTTTTAATGCTTGCCTGATATTTTTTCATTCTCATTTCCTCCGGCCGAGTCAGTATCCGAGCTACGCAGCAGTCGAAGGTGCTGTAGCTTTTGCCTGATCAACCGCTTGCGTGAATCACTGGATGTTATTCTCAGCAACTCGGAATAGGCATGTTGGGCGTCATCATATAATCCGGCCTTCAATAATGCATCAGAAGCTTTGAATCGAGCCGACTGCGCCCATAGATCGGTCATGGTCTCATCGCCTGCTTTTGCGGATTTCATATATAGCATGGCCGCCTGGTCATAACGCTCGATTTCATAATTGGATTCGGCCTTCCAGTAATAGATCTCCCGTTTTAACTTGTCATCCATTGCATCTATAGGCAGCAGATCAAACAGTTCCAATGCCTGTTCGTGTCTTTTAACTGTCTGCAAATCAAATACAACCTGCAGGTAACGATCAATCATATCTGTATTCAATTCAGTGATATTCTGCAGCGACATTTCAAGTATCGTCTCTCCCTGCTGATACTCGCCCTCAAGTATCAGCACGCGCGCCTTGCGCATTTGCCAGTCAAAATAACCTTCGCCTTCCGGCGGTTGCGGCAGACTCACCATCATGGTTGCTGCAAGTGTTATATCACCGACAGAAAGCGCATGATCAACCAGTCGGTAGCGAACCTCTACCGGCAGATTTTCTGGCGAACCCGCTTTAGAACTCTGCATATACAGCTGGTTGACGACTTCAAGACCCCCGTCCGTAATGGATAATGAATCAGCAATTTCTTTATGCGCTAACTGACGCTTTGCTTCTTCATGGGTTGTGAATGCAACAATGGTATACATCCCTCGTGCACGAACAGGCTCTTTTTTCTGTATATCACCCGCATGCCTGTACCAGGCAATATCATCACCTGTTAGCAGACTGTAGCGGTTGCCTGTGCGCTCACCTATTTGCTCATATAAACGCCAAAGATCGTCAGCATTAATTTTGAAATTTTCACCCAGCATTGCCTGGGTACGGCTCAACGCAAGCAGTTGTTCAGCCGTTGCAGCTGCTGACACCAGGTCTTTATTCGTCAAAGAGGCTTGATACAGCACATAGAAATAAGCGCGTTGCTGTGGTTGCGTCAGGCTCGGATCTGCCAGTTGCGCTTTAATATCTTTAGCATAATGACCTGCATAGCCAGGCCGCGCCTTCACCGCCGCCAGCAATCGCAATGCTTTCGCTTTATGGGATTCCTCAGCTGCCAGCAATTCAATCACTTCAGCCGGCCTGTTGGCTCGCAACAATGC
>DAOWLL010000071.1 GCA_030641945.1 Gammaproteobacteria bacterium
CCCTTTGCGTCTTTGCGGTGAAAAATTTTAGACGTTATACAACCGCAAGGTCACCCTTCTTCTCCAGCCATTTTTTCCTGTCTGATGCTCGCTTTCTGCCCAGCAGCATGTCCAGCATCTGGTTGGTCTTGTCACCCTTTTCGATCGTCAGTTGCACCAGTTTGCGCGTATCCGGCGACATGGTCGTGACACGCAGCTGCAATGGATTCATCTCACCCAGGCCTTTAAAACGAGTAACATTAACTTTACCTCGCTTTTTTTCCGCAGTAATACGATCCAGCACGCCTTCTTTTTCTGCTTCATCCAGTGCATAGAAAATTTCCTTACCTACATCAATGCGATACAGCGGCGGAATGGCGATATAAATATGCCCCGCTTCAACCAGCGCCCTGAAATGGCGCAAAAACAGTGCGCATAACAAGGTAGCAATGTGATAACCATCGGAATCGGCATCTGCCAATACACATACCTTGCCATAACGCAGGCTCTTGATGTCACTTGATCCCGGCTCAACCCCGAGAGCCACTGAAATATCATGCACCTCCTGTGAAGCCAGCACCTGGTCTGGAGACACTTCCCATGTATTCAGTATTTTTCCTCGCAGCGGCATGATGGCCTGATTTTCGCGGTCACGCGCCTGCTTGGCGGAACCGCCGGCAGAATCGCCTTCCACCAGGAATATTTCTGTTCGTGTTACATCCTGTGATGTGCAGTCGGCAAGCTTGCCGGGCAATGCAGGACCTGATGTTACTTTCTTTCGAATAACCTTGCGCCCTGCACGCAATCGTTTTTGCGCATTCTCGATTGCAAGCATCGCGATTGCTTCACCGGCATCAGTATGCTGGTTGAGCCACAGGCTGAATGAATCTTTAACCACACCCGACACAAATGTTGCACATTCACGCGACGACAGACGCTCCTTGGTCTGACCGGAAAACTGGGGATCTTGCAGTTTGACTGAAAGCACGTAGCAGACACGGTCCCAGACATCTTCGGGGCTGACTTTGACACCTCGAGGTATGAGACTGCGAAATTCGCAGAACTCGCGCAAGGCATCGGTCAATCCAGTGCGCAATCCATTGACATGGGTACCACCCTGTGCAGTCGGAATTAAATTGACATACGATTCCGTTACCAGCTCACCACTTTCCATCAGCCAGGTAACAGCCCAGTCAACGGCTTCGTTTTTACCCACCATACTTTCAGTGAACGACTCAAGCGGCATGGTTTCCTTGTCATACAGGTTCTCGCCCAGGTAGTCCTGTAAACCACCCTCATAGAGCCATGCCTGTTTCTCACCGCTTTTTTCTTCCAGAAAGGTAACTTCCAGACCGGGGCAGAGCACGGCCTTGGCGCGCAACACATGCTTGAGGCGCGGCACAGAGAAATTAATTGAATCAAAATATTTCTTTTCCGGCCAGAAATGTATACAGGTACCGGTGTTGCGCTTGCCGACAGTGCCGGTTTTTTTCAGTTTTGTTGATGCCGCACCCTTTTTGAAGGACATGCTGTAGACAGCACCGTCACGTTTCACTTCAACTTCAAGTATCGAAGATAATGCATTAACAACCGAAACACCGACGCCGTGCAGACCACCGGAAAACTCGTAATTTTTATTGGAGAATTTCCCACCGGCATGCAGTTTCGTCAAGATAACTTCTACCCCGGGTATTCCTTGCTCCGGGTGTTTATCAACAGGCATACCGCGTCCGTCATCACTGACCGACAGGGAGCCATTTTTATGCAGGACGACGTCGATTTTACTCGCATACCCTGCAAGAGCCTCATCGACGCTGTTATCGACCACTTCCTGTGCCAGGTGGTTGGGACGGCTGGTATCGGTATACATACCAGGCCGTTTTTGTACCGGCTCAAGACCGGTTAATACCTCAATCGCAGAGGCATCGTAATTACTCATATTTTGTTTATTAACCCTTCTAATCGTGGTTTCATCGTGATCCGTGCGGGCGCTGCGCATAATTACATTTACACTCGCGCTACGAGTACATATGCTATCAGTCTATGAACATAACGAACAGCCCTGTAACCAACACTGCCGATAGCCTGGCTGCAGCACAACCCGATATGAATGCCACCGTATCTGCATCGGCAGGTACCGGCAAAACCTGGTTGCTGGTGACGCGAATTATACGCCTGCTTTTAGCAGATACAGAACCCGGTAGTATCCTGGCGCTGACCTTTACCCGAAAAGCTGCCGCCGAAATGCAAATGCGCTTACAGGAACGCCTGTATCAAATGGCAACAGCAGACGATAAAGAGCTCTGTGCGCTTTTAACACAGTCAGGCAGCCCGATTACCCGGGATACTATAAATAAGTCGCGTGAGCTGTACGAGAAGCTGTTACATGCAAACTTTCAGGTGCGATTACAGACTTTTCATTCCTTTTGCCAGGATATATTGTCGCATTTCCCACTCGAAGCTGACATAACGCCCGGGTTTGAACTGTTAGAAAACACGGCTCTTTTGCAGCAGCAAGCCTGGGAAGAACTGTTTGCCGACGCGACACGCAATGCCCAGGGCATGCTTGCGAATGATCTCGACGTATTAATGCAAGCCTGCAACGGACCGGCCAATACAAAATCAGCACTCAATAGCATGCTAAACCACCGTAGCGACTGGTGGGCCTTTTGCGAACATAAAAAAGATACTGCCGCCTATGCCAGCGAACAACTGCAGCACCATCTTCAGATAGACACAAAAACAGAGCCATTTACAGACTTTTTTACAGCTATCACAGCTGAAGATCTGAACCGCTTTGCTGACTTGTTAAACAAGCATAAAACCAGAACAAATCTCGGCCATGCCGAGCAGCTTGAACATGCACTGCAGGCAGAAAAGCTGGATGAAGACGTGTTCAAACAACTCGTACCGGTATTTTTAACGGCAAAACATGAACCCAGATCCCGAAAACCGTCTAAAGCGCAGGCTGCCAGCATGGGCAGCACAGGTGAAGCCGCTTTTCTTGAGCTGCATGTGCGAATCTGCGCATCAATGCAACACACACTGGAAATGTCCAGGCGTATACGGACACTGGAACTGAATGCTGTCTGGTACCGTACGGGTCAGCGTTACATTGATCTTTATCAGAAGCTCAAGCGTGAACAGCGCGTGCTCGATTTCACTGACCTTGAATGGAACTGCTATCGCCTGCTGAATGATGCCAGTAATGCACACTGGGTGCAGTACAAGGTCGATCAGCGCATCGATCACGTATTAATCGATGAATTTCAGGACACCAACCCCACCCAATGGCAACTGATCACACCACTGCTGGAAGAAATTGCCGCCGGGCCCGGTGAACGCGCACGCAGTTTCTTTCTGGTCGGTGACAAAAAGCAGTCTATCTACAGTTTCAGGCGCGCCAATCCTGAATTACAGAAGCAGGCATCCGATTATCTTGCACAAACCATGTCAGCGGTTGAAGTCAGGCTGGATTCTTCAAGGCGTTCCTCACCCGCAATCATCGAAACTGTAAATGCAATTTTTAGCCAGGAAGAAATTCAGCATTACATGCCTGAATTCTCCATTCACAGCACACACTTGCAGCATGTTCCCGGCCGCACTTCTTTATTCCCGTTACATGAGCTCGACGACAACGATGAAGACCGGCCAGGCGATTCTGATGTGCGTCAGTTAAGAAATCCATTGCTTGAGCCCAGGGCTGAAAACCTTAGAACAGCCCGACTGGATGAAGCACAGCTGATCGCAGACCAGATCGAGAAACTGGTCAATGAACCAGCACTGATCACGGATAAAGACGAGAATGATGACGATCGGGTCCGCCCGATCGAATTCGGCGACATAATGATCCTGATGCGAAACCGCACACACATCGGTGTGTACGAATCAGTACTGCGTGACCGCGGCATACCCTTTATTGGAAGCCAGCGTGGCAGCCTGCTCGATAACCAGGAAATACAGGACCTGGAGAAGCTGCTGGACAGCCTGATAACACCTTTTAACAATCTGTCCATCGCACAAGTTCTAAAGTCACCGATTTTTGCAGCATCTGATGAAGACCTCATCAGCATTTCGCTGATGCATAAAGACAGGAGGTGGTACCAGCGCTTGCAGAACATTGAAGCTGATCTGGATGCAAAACATCCGTTAAGCCGTGCTGCACAGCTGCTGCCACGCTGGCACAAACTGGCTGACACCATGCCAGTTCATGATCTGCTTGACCGTATCTACGCAGAAGGCAATATCATTCAACGCTATGTATCTTCTGCAGCACCCGCGCAGCAGCAACGTATCAGTGCTAACTTACAACGATTTCATGAAATGTCGCTCGAACTCGACAGCGGCCGCTATCCAAGTCTGAGTCATTTCCTGCATTATTTACGCAGCATTCGTCAACACAGAGAGGGACGTCCGGATGAGCCCACTGTTGCCCATGGTCAGTCATGCGTCAGCTTAATGACCATCCATGCCAGCAAGGGACTGGAGGCGCCTGTTGTAATCCTGGCTGACTGCGATAATCAGGGCGGACATCACAACGCATACACTGCACTGGTTGACTGGCCAGCCAAGAGCAATAAACCGGTCCGGTTCCAGCTGATTACAGCTAAAGAAAACATCGACGAAATGACGCTTGAGGTGCTAAAGCAAAAAGAACAGGCTCAAAAACGTGAAGAGCTGAACCTGCTCTATGTTGCGCTCACACGTGCACGCCAGTACCTGCTGGTTACAGGCAGCGCAAGCAGATCCAAATCAGGCTGGTATGAATACATTGAGGCAGCGATGAAATCACTGGTTACTGCTGACTCGAGTGGCGCCTATCATCTTGCTGCCGGCAATTACACCGAAGCAATCACCACCAATGAAGAAAACGCAGAGCCAGGCTCAACATTAGACGTTGATATTAGATTAACCAGCCCGATAGTTAATGCAGCAACTACCGAACACATGATAGCCCCGAGCCTTAGCTTCCATGCGAGTAATGACGACTTAGTTTCAGTGCATGACAGCGACGCAATCAAGCGAGGTATAGCGATTCATCGCGCACTTGATCTTATGAGCCGTGTGCCGCCACTAACAGCTGATCAGGCAAAACAGCAAATCAGGCATGAATCCGCCGTTGATGACAATGAACTGGAAGTCTGGATGGATGAAGCATGCAAGACGCTCAATAACAGGAAATTCGAACACATATTCAAGCCGTCAGCTTATCTAAAGACCCTGAATGAGCTGCCTGTCCTGTATCAGCACAACAATCGGTCAGTGTATGGCCTGATTGACCGACTGATTTTCGATGATGACAACATCCTGCTGATCGATTACAAAACCCACCAGGTTGAAAACGAGATAGAGCTTGACGCCCTGGCAGAGGCATTCACAAACCAGATGAATCTTTACCGCACGGGTGTTGAGAAGCTCTGGCCGGGCCGGAAAATAAAAAGCGCGTTATTGTTTACACACAGCGCGCACCTCGTCTGGATCGACGAGGCCGACTGAGTTATCGGTTGCGCCTGGAAACAGACTGGATCAGTTGCTGGACTTCGCAGTCGACAGATTCAGATTAGCCAGCTGAGCGATCAACTTATTGGCGGGTACATAGCCAGGCAGCATGCTTCCATCCTGCAGGATTATTGCGGGTGTACCGCGTACGCCCATGCTCTTTGACACTTTCAGATGCTCATCGATTGGGTTTTCACAATCTTTTGCTTCCAGTTCTGCGCCCGACTTGGCCATATCCAGTGCTTCGTTCTGGTCTTTTGCACACCATACCGAAACCGTCGTCCTGTAGTCACCCTGGCCTTTCAGTGGCATGAAGATATATCGTACCTTTACACCGCCAGCCATGTACTGGTCCATTTCACTGTGTAAACGCCTGCAATACGGGCAGTCTATATCGGTTATCACCGTAATCGTATGCTTGATTGTTTCAGGCGTGTAGACCACCATTTTGTCTTCGCCCAGTTTTTCTATCTGGCCGAGGCGAATTACAGACATGGCTTCTTCTGTGTAATTCTTTTTAGTTGAGAGATCAATCAGGTTGCCGTCAATCATGTAGCGAGCATCCTGGGTCATGTAGATGACCTGACCACCGATAATGACCTGATATATCCCCTCAATCGGAGTTTTGTCGACAAATGACACTTCAAATTGCGGCAGACGCTTCGCCAATGACTTTTTCAGCTCAGCAATACTGTCATCTGCAGCGGCATGGAAAGCGGCGCTGATACCAAATACAAGTGTAAATATACGTAAGAAACTGTTCATATTCTCTAAATTATCCTGGTTCCCCTGTCTAGACAGCGGCTATTATAGATAATTCCTTCTGATAAGAAAAAATTATTGGCCAAGTATACATGGAATAGCCCGATTTCACTTCATGCCCGCGGATGATGCTGTTTATACAGATCACGCAGGCGCTGGTCGGCGACATGCGTATATATCTGGGTTGTCGATATATCACTGTGCCCAAGCAGCATCTGCACGACCCGCAGGTCGGCGCCATGGTTCAATAAATGTGTCGCAAACGCATGTCGCAAGGTGTGCGGAGACAGCCTTTCAGCGCCTATGCCTGCGTGCACTGCGTGGCGCTTTATCATGTACCAGAACGCCTGCCTTGTCATTGCCTTAGCTCTCTGGGTGACAAATACAGCATTCGTAGCGGATGACTTGTTCTGTAATATAGATGGCCGTACATGGCGCATATAAGCGGCCAGCCAATCGAGCGCAACTTCGCCCACCGGAACCAGCCTCTCTTTATTGCCTTTGCCCATGATGCGAAGCACACCAGGTTCTAATGACACTTGTGACAGCTGTAAATTCACCAGTTCCGAAACACGCAGACCGGTCGCATATAACAATTCGAGCATGGCGCGATCACGGTAACCGATATCATCAGCCGTATCAGGTGCATTGAGTAAATCCACAACCTGTTGCTCGTTAAGAGAAACAGGCAATGGGCGCTCAGCCTTTGGAGATTCAAGCAAGCGAGTCGGATCTTCTTTTATTCGCTTGTCACGCAACAACCAGGCATAAAACCTGCGTAATGTTGATAACAAACGTGCAGATGAGCGACTTTTATATCCCTGTTCAAACTTACTTGCCAGGTAATGCTGTACATCACTGGTACTGACAGACAGCAGATTATTTTGGTTGCTGGCAAGCCAGCCGGAGAACCCAGCGAGGTCATTTCTATATGCGGACAGGGTATTCTCACTCAAACCATGTTCCATCCACAGGTGATCAATGAATAGCTCAAGAACTTTCTGGTCATGTACTGGAATGTTGTCTGCTTTCGCCATATATCCCCAACCAAAGGCAATATGCGTATTGTTGCTCATTCCCGGGTGGAATACACTTAAGGAGCCTCTGATCAATTATATAATATCTCTGGCTTACAGGCGGGTTTGCAATCAAGGCACA
>DAOWLL010000143.1 GCA_030641945.1 Gammaproteobacteria bacterium
AATCTTCAGTACCATAAATTTCTTCTCCCAAATAGACTTCAATCACTTTTTGATTCTCCTTAATCTCGGCCGGGGGGCCCTCAGCTATCTTTTGCCCAAAGTCCAAAACCACAACCCGATCAGATATATTCATCACAACATTCATATCATGTTCAACCAGAGTCACCGTGGTTCCCAGATCTCGAATTTTTTTCCCTGTCCGATAAGAACAGTTTTTTTATTCAGCCCGGCAAATTCGCGTAACATGGCTGGCAGCAAAACTCTGCCCTGGCTGTCGATTTCACATTCAGTGGCGTAACCAATCAGCAGACGCTGTAACAAACGCGCCTGCCTGTTGAGGCTGGGTAAATTAACCAGTTTGCTTTCAATGATTTCCCACTCAGGCAACGGGTAGACGAGCAGGCAATGATCACGGTCGACCGTAATGACAATACGACCCCCGCAAATCTCGAGCAAACGCTCGCGATAGCGCGATGGCATTGCCATTCTGCCTTTGGCATCAAGCGTAAGATTGTTGATCCCCCGAAAATTCATCCCCTGGCCTATTCTCCACAAAAATCCACTTTACCCCACATACTCACACTATAGGTATCTATTCCCCACACTGTCAAGTATTTTTGGGTTTTAATATGATAGAAAAATGCCTTATCTCACAGCAACTTAGCTATGAAATCGAAGAACGTATGACAAGGAAATTTTTTGACTATTTTAAATCATCAGCTTGTTCATAAAAGCTGACAATCTACTTTAAGTTTAAGGCGTATTCGAACAGAGAAATATTTTGCTGAGCGCCAAACCACGGCAACAATCGCGGCCAACATCAGAAGGAATTGAGCAGGTATTTGTCTGCTCTACAAGGCGTGCTGAGATAGAGCAGCGCAGCATATGGATGTGCTGCCATTTTCAATAATTGTTAAGTTATTGAAAATGAAGAAAAAGAAAAATCACATTTTTCTTTTTCGTGCACTGATAATTCATGGATGAATTATTCAGGGCATCTAAAAGATCAGCCGCGGAAATCGCAGCAGAACGGGCAAAGACGCCGTTTAGAAGCGGGAGTCGGCCGATAAGCCGGGTTCTGTCGTTGAGCAGCCATTCATCTGGGATGCTCGTCACCGAGCACCTCGAGCAACCTACCCGGGAACAGTGCGGACCACACCAGCGTTCCCCTATTTGGTCTTGCTCCGGATGGGGTTTACCCTGCCATGCCTGTTACCAGCCATGCGGTGCGCTCTTACCGCACCATTTCACCCTTACTCTGCCTCAACAGAGCGGTATATTTTCTGTGGCACTTTCCGTAGGCTTTCACCCCCCAGGCGTTACCTGGCATCCTGTCCTGCGGAGCCCGGACTTTCCTCCCCAACCAGGTACGAATACCTGATCAGAGCGACTGCCTGGCCAACTCCCAGGCCCAATATAACAGATATGCATGATCAAGGACTTAAGAATACAAGCCTAAAGTTCAACAGCAGATGCTGACACAGCGTTGTCAGTACAACAGACTATGTACGGTTATTTTAGCCTGGGTCCGGCGCATCATACGACCCACAGTGCGATTAAGAAAATGCTGACGCGGGAGGAATGGAAAAACATTACGTCGACGTGAATCGAGCAGCATGCAGGCACGAACCAGCTGATCATGTTCATTATCAATCTTGCGGCCACGAAACACGGCATCGATTGCACGCTTCCTGTTTTCAGTGTGCCATTCAGCACAGGCCAGATTCAGAAAAATATCACCATCCAGTGTTTCAGAACTCGCGGCGTCACGGCATAACAGCAATCCATTACGATCTGATATCAAAACCTGTGCGAGCCCGAGATAAGAGACAACCTTGTTATACAGCACATGATGCTCATCCATTGACTTCATCACCTCGCTGAATTCACGTTCAGCCGCTTTGTAATCCTGTGCTTTTAATGCATCGCAGCCTTTTTCGAATACTTCATTGTTCATTAAATAAATTTACTTCTGAGCCAGATATTAGGCAAGTAGAGTACTCTCATTGCACCCGTTTTGCATTGACATAAGCTGCGGCTTGCATATTTAATCAGTGATTCAAACGACTTAAAGGCCCCTCATGCTCTGGATTCTGGTTTCAGTAGCCGCTACCGATAATAATTTCCAGCTCATTGAAGCTACCTTGCTGTCGCTAGGCGCACAGTCGGTCACTTTCAAAGACGCGGCCGACAATCCGATACTGGAGCCCCGGCCCGGCGAAACACCGCTATGGAAAAACGCCATCATCACCGGCCTGTTCGATGACAGCCATAAAGCGGAAATTTTGCGCGAGCAGATCAGGCAGCACCTCGATGACGACAAGCTGGATATCGAAATATCATCACTGCCGGAGCAGGACTGGACACGCGCATGGATGGACGCATTCAAACCCATGCTGTTCGGCAAACGCCTGTGGGTGTGCCCCAAACATATTGAGCCGCCTGATCCCATGGCAGTCAACTTGCGTCTTGATCCCGGACTCGCCTTTGGTACAGGCACACACCCCACGACATCACTATGCCTGAGCTGGCTCGATGCCCATGTCTCCCCACGATCGGGCCACCACAGCGTACTGGACTATGGCTGTGGTTCGGGAATCCTGGCTGTTGCAGCAATTTTACTTGGCGCAGAACATGCTGACTGTGTCGATATCGATGAGCAGGCACTGCAGGCAACCCTGGATAATGCAGAAGCCAACCAGGTGTTGCGCCAGGTCAGCACATGCCAGCCGCCAGGTCTTGAAGCCGGCAGCGAATACGAGCTGGTGCTGGCCAATATTCTTTCCGGTCCATTGGCAGAACTGGCACCCGTTCTGGCCAGGCACTGCCTGCCAGGCAGCGATATAGTGCTATCGGGCATTCTTTCCGATCAGTCTGAATCTGTGCGCATCGTTTACACCGAGTTTTTTGACATGAGCACAACAGTAACACTGGATGACTGGGTACTACTGCATGGCAAACGCAAAGCACATGGTTAAGAAAACTGGCTCTTCCCCAAATACAGTGGGTAGACCCATGACAATACCCTGACCACACAGGGAATACTTGTCCGCCTGCCGCTACACGGCCCCACGCAAATGTTTAAAAACAAATTATCCACAGATAAACGCAGATGAACACGGATGAAAGCGTTATTAAGTTTCTACAAATCTGTGTTCATCTGCGTTTATCTGTGGACATAGGTCCTGTCTCTTCCTGGCATCCAGCGGTTCAATATCCCTGTAACATGAATCCGGCAGTGAAAAGCAGATCATTAAGCAATTATTCACACACAACATCATTCGCGTCTTTTGCGAGGGCCGTGTAGCGGCAGGCGGATAAAACCTCTGTGTTCTCTGTGACTCTGTGGCAATCATTTGAATTTTTACCTACTTGATGTGGTGAAGACCAAAAATACTCAAATATGATGACAGGACTTAATGATTAACGGCATTCAAATATCAATCTCTGTGCTAAGGTTTCACCATGCAAACTGAATGCCCACATTGCCACACCTTGTTTCGCATCACTGAAGCTCAGCTGGATATCGCTGATGGCACGGTTCGTTGCGGATACTGCAAGCAGGTTTTCGACGCACGGGCAGCCAACGAACATCAACTGGATACCTTCGAAGATAAACAGGCGGGTGATACACAACGGCAAGGCAGGCAGCAGCCAGAAGTTTCCCAGCAGATCGAGGCGGAGCATGAAGCGTTCTACTCCGGAGGACCTAACGACATTGTGCCCGATGAACTCCGGGTTGAAAACAATGCCCGACCCTATTCCACTCTCGCCACAGCTGCATGGAGCCTGGCAATACTTGTACTCATCACTGCACTGGCAGCTGAATACATATGGTTTAACCAGCCTGAACTGCTGCAGGATCAGCGCTTACAGCCCTTAACAGCAAAACTGTGCGAACTGACCGATTGTGAACATCTGCAAATGCGCGATCCATCGCAGATCGAGATGATCAGCCGCAATGTCTATACCCATCCTAACCAAAAAGACGCATTGATGGTCAGTACCACCCTGGTCAACCACGCGCCCTATACACAGCCTTACCCCGATGTACAAATTGATTTTTCTAATGTAAGAGGAGAGCTGATTGCATCCCGCCGATTCACAGCTGAAGAATATATGCAAATCGATAGCAAACAATTAAGCCTGCTTCAATCCGGTAATCCGATTACATTTGGACTGGAAATCAAGGACCCCGGCAAAGAGGCTATTACCTACGAGTTCAGTTTCCATTAATTCGGCATGGATTATAATGCGCCAATGAAAATCGGCCCCTATCATCTACCGAATAATCTAATACTGGCTCCGATGGCTGGTGTCACAGACCGCCCGTTCCGCAGCCTGTGCCTGCGCATGGGTGCCGGCATGGCTGTATCCGAAATGGTGAGCTCAAATAAACAGCTTTGGCATACACGCAAAACCCGGCTGCGCCTGGACCATTCAGCTGAACAGCAGCCGCGCAGTGTACAAATCGCTGGTACAGACCCGCTGCAAATGGCCGAAGCCGCGAAATTCAATGTTGACCAGGGCACACAAATCATTGATATCAATATGGGTTGCCCCGCCAGAAAAGTGTGTAATGTCATGGCTGGCTCGGCGTTGATGAAAGACGAAGCGCTGGTTGCTAATATTCTCGATGCCGTGGTTGAAGCTGTTGCTGTCCCGGTAACTTTAAAAATCCGCACCGGCTGGGACCCTGAAAACAAAAATGCAGTGAATATTGCGCGTATTGCAGCGTCTTCAGGTATACAGGCACTGGCAGTGCATGGCCGTACTCGCGCCTGCGCCTATCGAGGCAAAGCTGAATACGAGACCGTCAAGGCAGTCAAGTCCGCCGTCAATATACCTGTCATTGCCAACGGCGATATAGATACCCCGCTCAAGGCCATAGAAGTGTTACAGCATACTGGCGTGGATGGCATCATGATCGGGCGTGCCGCGCAGGGTAATCCATGGATCTTCAGAGAGATTAGACACCTTCTAGAGAGTGGAAAACTTTTAGCCCCGCCGTCGCCAGATGAAGTCCGGAATGTATTGATTAATCACCTGGAAAACCTGTATGATTTTTATGGTAGTTTTATGGGTGTTCGTATTGCACGTAAACATATCGGCTGGTATTGCAAACATCACACAAATACTGAATTGTTCAAACAGCATATATATCGGGTTGAATCGACAAAAGAGCAGCTCGATCTTGTTACTGAATTCTTCAGCAATTCAACAGGAGGGTTACTGGCGGCATGAGCGACAACGTCAACACTATCGGAGACACAATCATCGACACGGATGACAACCAGGGAATCGCGCAGCTCTACAATGCGGTAAAGCACTCCATTCGGCGATACCTGTACGAACTGGATGGTACCCAACCGCACGACATGTACGATCTGGTATTAAGGCAAGTCGAACAACCTTTACTCGAAGCCATTCTGGAGCACACCAAGGGCAACCAGTCCAAGGCAGCCGAGTATCTCGGCCTCAATCGCGGCACCCTGCGCAAGAAATTACGCACCTACAATCTACATAAATGACAGTGAATAATTAATAACGAATAACGAATAACGAAAAAAGAAAAA
>DAOWLL010000197.1 GCA_030641945.1 Gammaproteobacteria bacterium
ACCCAAAAAAGAACGTTGCATTCATTATTCTCATTTGTCACCTGCCCCTTTAAAATAAACGACATTCTTTATAATGTGCCGACAGCCGGGGATAATAACCCGTAAAATGGCGATATAAAGAAACACTAAAAACGAGCCGATAATTGTACAGACGCAAACAAACGGGTCTCGGAAAGATAATGTGGTTATAAAATGCTCCCTCCGCCCTTTTTATTTATTCTATAGATCGTTTAAGGATATATCGTGAAATCAAGGCCTGTACTGCTGGCTATATTCGACGGCTTCGGACTCAACCCCAGTCGTGCACACAATGCCTGGGCACTGGCACGCACACCTCACCTGGACCATTATCTTTCATCCTACCCACACTCGGTATTGCAGGCATCGGGCAGAGCTGTCGGTTTGCCGGACGGGCAATTCGGTAATTCCGAAGTTGGCCACCTGACGCTGGGTTCGGGCCGTGTGCTGGAACAGGGCCTGGTCAGCATCGCCAATGCAATTTACGGCGGCTCATTCGAGCAACTGCCGGCGTGGCAGTCCATGGTCGACGGCGCCAGGCGAATACACCTGGTCGGCCTGATCTCAGACGGCGGCGTACACTCACATATCGAACACCTGCAGGGCATCCTGTCGTTGCTGCGTAATACCGATATAGAGCCGGTGATACACATGATCACCGACGGCCGCGATACCGCGCCCAGGGCCGCACTGGAATACCTCACCGAGATCGAGAAATTGCTCGCCAGCCTCGGACGCGGTTCTGTCGCCACGGTCAGCGGCCGCTACAGTGCAATGGATCGGGCCAAATACTGGGACCGCACGGAACGTGCATGGAAAGCCATGGTGCTCGGCCAGGGTTTCACCGCCGAAACCGCGCGCGCAGCCATCGAGAGCGCTTATGCCCGTGATGAAGGCGACGAATTCATCCAGCCAACGGTTATTGTCGGCCACGGCGGCATTGCCAACGATGAACCGGTCCTGTTTTTCAATTTCCGCAGCGACCGCGTGCGCCAGCTGGCGGCTGCTTTCGGACTGGACGGCTTCGATGCATTCGAGCGCTCCGGCATCTGCCTGAAAAACCTTGTTTGCATGACCGAATACGATGCTACCTTTCCGTTTCCGGTACTGTTTCCACCGCAGATGCCGGAGCAGGTGCTGGCTGAAATCATCAGCGATGCCGGCCTGGCGCAATTGCACTGCAGCGAGACCGAAAAATTCGCCCACGTGACCTATTTCTTCAACGGTGGCCGCGAACCGCCATTTCCACTGGAAGACCGCATCATCGTGCCATCACCCGAAGTCGCGACCTACGACATACAGCCCGAGATGAGTGCACCGAAAATTGCCGACCAGTTGGTAGAAGCGATTGAAAGCGGCAAATATTCCTTTATTGTTACCAACTTCGCCAATGCCGACATGGTTGGCCACACTGCTCGACGCGGTGCCATTATCCGCGCTGTCGAGACCCTGGATCTTGAAAGCCACCGGGTGTTCCGGGTGGCGCTGGAAAATGACTGGCGTATTATGCTCACTGCCGACCACGGTAACTGTGATGAAATGATAAACCCGAATACTGGCGAAGCCCACACCCAGCATACCGAATACCCGGTTCCATTTCTGATCATGGGTGAAGGGCCGGTACGGCTGAGCATCGGTCGCGGCCTGGCGGACATTGCACCTACAGTGCTGGAGTTGCTCGGTATTCCGCAACCGAGAGCAATGACCGGCCGCAGCCTGATCCTGAAAAAAGGGCGGCTATGACATGGAGACACTAATGAACGACGAACGCAACCATGTTTCAGTGTTGGCGCTGAATCCTGCCGTTGATATCGGCTACGAAATTCCGCAATTGCTGGAATATCAGAAAGTACGCGCCAGCCAGACCTGGTACCACCCGGGCGGTAACGGAATTAATATCGCGCGCGCACTCACGGAACTTACTGTACAGGCAAACTGCTGCAGTATCATCGCCGGCGAAAGTGGCGACCTGCTGCTGAACCTTCTCGGTGATACCCTGGGCGACCGGCATAAGTGGTTCCGGGTACAGGGTGAGACGCGCTTGAATACCACGATCCTGCAGCACAGTCCGCCTGGCCAGTATGAAATTACCAGCGTCGGGCCAGAGATCCCGCCCGATATGCTAACCAGGGTATGCGACTGCCTGCTGGACATTGCCGGCAATGGCATCGTGGTCCTGAGCGGACTGCTTCCGCCTGGCGTCCCGGATAGCACCTACCGGGAACTCATCGAACGGGTCAATGGACAGGGCGGCAAGGTCGTCGTTGACACTCATGGCGAGGTGCTTCAACTGGCACTCGAAGCAAAACCCTGGCTGGTTCGATTGAACCGCCACATACTTGAAATGTCCATGAAGCAACGAATGGATACGGCGCAGGATATAGCAGCGGCGGCGCGAACGATCCAGCAGCGAGGCATAGACTTTGTTTGCGTCACCCTGGGAAATGAAGGTGCGGTGCTGGTCAATGCCGACAACAGTTACCACTGTATCGCACCGAAGGTACATAAACAGTCAACAGTTGGTTGCGGTGATTCAGTGCTTTCAGGGCTGATTGCCTCAGCCCTGAAAGGCGAAACACCACAGCAAATGCTGCGCTTTGGCGTATTATGCGGCAGCGCCACCGCATCACATCCAGGCACAGAGCTGTTCAGGCGTGAGGACCTCGAAACCGAATCGATGAATATCGAGGTGACACAACTGGATGTATAGCGCGTATCCAGCCTGATGGTCTCGGTAAAGGGTTCTGGGTTCTGGCCCACAGCTGCCCCCTTTAATTTGCCTTACTTTAATGTTCTAAGCTTTTCCCAGGCAGACTCGACACAGGCCTGAACTTTATGTTGTTTATTCAGCTTCAGCGCTTCTGGTATTTTATCGAGATGAATAACACGATCAGGGTGTCCTTTAGGGAATTCAGCCTGGCGGTCAAACAACAGAAAACCGTTAACCGGCACATCCGGTATACAGGCTGCGACCGCCCTAACCTGGTGATCAAGATCAACTAACGGGTTTTTGAAGCGATAACTTTTCCCTGCCAGCATCTGGGTCCATTGATCGATATCATCAGCACAAAATATACTGCCGGGATACTGTTTGAATACCAGCAGGCTTATACCATCATGGCGCATCACCAGGCGATCGATGTTGAAATAATGTCCCAGGCCATCTGGACATTGGAAATTAGTAATATGTTTAAGCCCCAGGTGATTGAGACGGTAACGTGTTTTAATATTCAGCCATGCATGTTTGAAATTGCTGCGACCCAGGTAAATGACGATGGCAAGCACCACAAGGATCAATGCAATCAACAAAACATAGTGGTCCAATAATGAATTACCGTATTGGTATATATCAGTTGTAGTCATGCAGGTTTAAGATGTGCGTTTATTGCATGCCGCCTATTTTCAAAAACGACATTTGTGAATAAAAAGGGATTTGGAGCATTTGGCTTTCTGGCCCCTATTTTACAAAAATGGGGATAAAAAAGGTGGCGTATTAATGATTATTATTTGTCACCGACCCGTTTAATCCTATCAGCGAAAACTGTGACCCCACTTTTTCTATACTGTTATAATGAGAGAAGAAGAAACACCTACGCCCGCCCTTGAGTACTCTCCCCGGCCTGCCTGGCGCCAGCTATTCAAGACGACCGAAGGCCGCATCTTGCTGTTTGGTATCGTTGTTGCGCTCATCGGCCTCATTGCCATGGGGCTGGTCGCTTTCTGGTCGCCGCAAACCTCGCATATGATTGGCGCCATGACTTTTTTCAACATAATCTTTGGCCGCGCCGTATCTATGTCCATAGGCTATGCCGGCGGTTACGGCCATGCTCTCGTGGTACCGGTGAATATGTGGGTGGAAACGGTATTGGTATTATTGTTTTATCCCGTGTTCGTTTTTAGCATGCGCAAACTGATAGTGTTTCCACGTCTAAAGCACTTTCTCGAACGCACGCGCGCAGCCGCCGAGCACCATCATGACAAGGTGCGCCGTTACGGCATCGCCGGACTCTTTATCTTCGTCTGGTTCCCCTTCTGGATGACCGGGCCGGTGGTAGGCAGCGCCATCGGTTACCTGCTTGGCTTTCCCGCCTGGTTGACGATGTCGGTTGTGCTCGTCGGCACTTACATCGCCATGGGAGGCTGGGCCTATCTAATGTTCGGCCTCCAAAGCCGTGCTGCGGTCTTCGCTCCCTGGGCACCGGCACTCATTGTTGGCCTGCTTATCCTTTTTGTCCTCACCGTCTACTGGCTCAATCGGCGCGGGAAAGACTAACAGCCAAATGCTATGAACATCCAAAATGAAGTTATTAAACAATGGCTGGATAACAAGGTAAAAGAGTATCTTGATAAACAACATCCAAATGAGATAGTCGAATGAACTGTATTATATGAAACAGATCTCCATGACTACACTGAAAATGCCTGTACTCAATACGCTTATGCCGATGATGACGAACTCAGGGCTGTAGTGATAATACTGATTCCCTAACATAACAATTCAGTTCATCAATCCCTCGCTCGGTCTATTCGGAAGCTCGCGACGAACGGAAGATGGTCGGACACAGTATCCCGGAATCTCTCACGGCCGATATCCATCGCCCAATGCATTGGAAATATACGCAAACTCCCGCGGATGTACTCTGTACTGTATGTTCGACTGATTGCAAAACCATCAAGCAGGTTTGCCCTGCCGACACTCAGCAGATGTGAATACCTGTCCTGCAA
>DAOWLL010000206.1 GCA_030641945.1 Gammaproteobacteria bacterium
GACTTGTACTCAGCGGTGGCGGCGCCAGGGGCTTTGCCCATATCGGCGTGTTGAAAATAATTGAAGAGCTCAATATACCGATTGACGTCGTGGTCGGCACCAGTATGGGCTCCATCATCGGCGGTCTGTATGCGACTGGCCTGTCGCCTGACGAAATCGAAAAAGGCGTGCAGAGCATCGACTGGGAAGTAGTGTTCAATGATTATGCGAAAAGAGAGTTCCGTTCGTTTCGGCGCAAGCAGGATGACTACCTGTTTACCAGCATCCACCGGATCGGCGTCAGCAGCGAAGGCCTGAAGCTCTCGCCCGGGCTGATTGAAGGCCAGCAAATCGAACTCGCCCTTGACCGCCTGGCTTACCCGGGCTTTCATATCACCGACTTTGACAAGCTGCAGATCCCTTACCGCGCAATCGCTACTGACATTGAAACCGGTGATGCGTTTATCATTAACGAAGGAAACCTGGCTAAAGCCATGCGCGCCAGTATGTCTATCCCCGGTGCGCTGCCCCCGATCAAAATTGATGGCAAGCTGCTGGTTGACGGCGGTATCGGCAACAATGTGCCGATAAATGTGGCCAGGGACATGGGCGCTGAGATCTTCATTGTTGTTGATGTCAGCGCTCCGCTTGCGGGCATGGATGCCCTGCTATCTAGCATTGGCGTCACCGCCCAGTTGACCAAAATCCTCACTCGGCGTGTTGCTGACCAGCAACTGAAAACACTGTCAGCACAGGACGTATTGATTATTCCCGGGCGCGAGGATCTCGGCTCTTCCAGCTTCCTGGAATATACAGAACTGATACAGGCAGGCCTGGATGCAGCTGAAGAGAAACACGAGCAGCTCAAATCCCTGTCAGTATCTGCCAGTGAATACCAGGCATATAAATCAGGTCTGCCTGACGTTGCCAGGCGGCAACCGCTGATTGATTTTATTGAAATAAAGAACCAGACGCGCCTCGATGATGAAATCCTTGCCCTGATCATAAAGCAGAAAATCGGCGAACCACTGGATGTAGACCAACTGGAACGCGACCTGTCTATTATTTATGGGCTGGATTTATCCAGCTCGGTTGTATACTCGCTGGAAACCGTTGACGATCAAACCGGTTTGATCGTCTATGTACGCGACCGGGACTGGGCGCCGAACTACCTGCAACTGGGCTTTACCCTGCGCTCCGAGTTTGATGTCGGCTCCGCTGCCAATATCGATATGATTTATACCAGTCCGGCGATCAACAAGCTGGGCGGCGAATTCCGCGCAGGGGCCGCGGCAGGCAGCGAACCTCGGCTTACATTTTCCCTGTATCAGCCACTGGATAAACGCTTCAGGTATTTTGTCACCGGCGCTGCTGGTTTTACCAGCTATACATTCCCTGAAGTAAACACCAGCAATGATGTTGAGCAGCTGTTCAGATTCCACAGAACTTTCATTGACGTGGCGGCTGGACGCATATTCAATCAGAACACCGAACTGCGACTTGGTTTACGCAGGGCGGTGGGCGACACCCGGACCCTGGTTGGTCAGCCACCAGCAGGTGATACCAGTTTTGATGAAGGCGGGTATCAGCTCAGGCTGCTGCACGACTCGCTGGATAACGTCGACTTCCCGCGATCAGGCTACCAGGGCCGGCTGGAGTGGCGGGCAAACCGTGAAGATCTTGGCGCTGATCTCGATTATGACCAGCTGCACCTGTCTTTCGGTACCGCGGGAACATGGGGCAGAAATACTTTCTACGGACGCGGCATCATCGAAACCACGCTGGATGAGAACGCACCCGAGAATGCGCTGTTCAGGCGCGGCGGTTTTTTTGAACTGTCCGGATACCTTAATCGGCAACTGGCCGGCCAGCATTTTGGCCTTCTGGAAGCAGCGTTTTATCGCCGTGTGGGAAATATAACCCTGCTGCCTATATATACCGGTTTTACACTCGAGACCGGAAATGTGTGGAATGATCGCGACGACATCACGCTGGATAACACAGTACTCGCCGGCAGTGTGTTTCTAGGCGCCGATACCATACTGGGGCCTTTGTACCTGGCATACGGCATCAATGACAGCAACGCATCGACATTATATTTATACCTGGGACGCAGATGGGCGCCTGATTAACATCATCAGTCAGACATATAACAGTGTGTCTTCCCCAAATACAGTGGGTAGAGCCATGATCACACCCTGACCACACAGGGAATATTAGTCCGCGAGCGAACGCAAATTATTAAACAAATTATCCACAGATAAACACAGATGAACACAGATATTTAGGAACTTAAAAACGCTTTTATCCGTGTTCATCTGCGTTCATCTGTGGACATAGGTTCTGTTCCTTGCTGGCATCCAGCAGTTCAATAGCATTACAACATGACTCCGACAGTGAAAAGCAGATCAATAAGCATCTATTCATACACAACATCATTCGCGTCTTTTACTCCGCGCAGTCCTGCGCTTCGCCCTGCGGGCCGCACTGGCGTGCGTTCAAAATGTTCCTTACATTCTAGTGCGTTATTTGCGGCTAAAACCTCTGTGTTCTCTGTGACTCTGTGGCAATTATTTGAATTGTTACCCACATGATGTGGTGAAGACCCATAACAGTTAAAAAAGCTGCTCTGGTATAGGATCGCCCTGCTCACCTGGACTCACAGGCTTCTCAGTAACGACTGATTCAACACCGGGTGCGTTCTCGGCTCTGAAAATCTCAAACAGGGTATCCTTGTCCTGGTCTGTGGCGAGTTCACCGGTTTCAGCATTGATTTTTACGGTAACCAGACCCTTGGGCCTTTTGAGCTGTTTTCCCGGCCGGCCAGCCAGCGCGGTTCTCATGAAATCAATCCATAAAGGCAGCGCCGCACTTGATCCGGTCTCTTTACTGCCAAGCGGTTTTAGTTGATCAAAGCCAACCCAGGTCACAGCGACAAGATCCGGATTATAGCCATTGAACCATGCGTCACGCTGGTCATTGGTCGTACCGGTCTTGCCCGCCAGGTCGTTTCTGCCCAGGGATCTCGCCCTTTGCCCGGTGCCTCTCTGGACCACATCCTGCAGAATAGAATTCATCTGGTAGACCAGGCGCGGCTCAAGCGTCTGTTCGGCCTGCTTTGGCAAGCTGCCTAATGCATCTTCCGTTTCTGTTGCTGAACGCTGCTGCCAACGACTGTCGGAGAGCACGCAGGGAACACAGGCAACAACAGGATCAGCTTCATACAGTACAGCGCCATCAGCATCCTCGATACGCTGGATGACATAAGGGTCTACCAGGTAACCGCCATTGGCAAACACGGCATAGCCGCGCGCCTGCTGCAGCGGACTGACTTCGGCACTGCCAAGGGCCAGTGACAGGTCATGGGGGATTTTATCTTCAGCAAAACCGAACTTGCCCACATAACGTGTTGCATGGCGGATGCCGACAGAATTCAGCACCCTGATAGACACCAGGTTACGTGACTTATACAGCGCCTTGCGCAAGCGTGTCGGGCCAAAGAACCTGCCACTGTAGTTTTCCGGCCGCCAGCTCGCCTCGAGCGCATCATCCTCAAACACCACCGGTGCATCATTAACCAGTGTTGCCGGTGTAAATGACTTTGCCAATGCCGATGAATAGATAAACGGTTTAAAACCTGACCCCGCCTGGCGCTTCGCCTGCACCGCACGATTGAACTTGCTATGCTGGAAATCAAAGCCACCCGTTAACGCCCTGATAGCCCCATCATTAGGTGAAAGTGAGGCCAGCGCACCCTGCACTTCAGGTATCTGGCCCAGCTCCCACAGGCCTTCATTGTTTTGCAACACCCAGATAATATCACCGGGCTTGAGTACTTTATCGGCACTTTTAGGTTCTTCACCCACGCGATTGACACTCACATAGGATTTTGCCCAGGCCAGCCCCTGCAGCTGGATTACAGCCCTGTCGCCATTCCTTAATGCGATATTTACCTGTTGCTCAGTCGCTGTCAGTTGCTTTTCTTCAGCTTCACTTGTGGCCGCTTGCTGCTGTTCAGTTTCTGCAGGCGGTGGCAGCAGTACGGTGACTGTCTCAATTGACGTTACTATGGCCGGTTCAAACTTGCTATAGCGCCTGTCATCCTCGAGATGCAGATAGAGCTCATCGACCGGTTCATCTTCATATACTTCGACATGACGTATGACGCCGCGGTAGCCATGCCGCCGATCATAAGCGACCAGGCCATTCCACAGGCTTTCATTTGCCGCTTCCTGCAAGCGATCCTGCACAGTTGTGTAGACACGCAAACCGCGTGTATAGGCTTCGTCGCCGAACAGGTCGACGATCTCAACGCGAACCATTTCATTAATGTAGGGTGCGCTTACCTGTACCCGCCCCCTGTGCAGGATGGCAGAAACAGGCACTTCGCGAGCATACAGGTATTCTTCCTCCGTGATGTAATCGAGTTCATCCATGCGTGACAGCACATAATCCCTGCGAGTGAGTGCACGCTCAGGATTAATAATCGGGTTATATCGCGACGGCGCTTTGGGCAGGCCGGCGATCATTGCTATTTGTGACAGCGTTAAGTCTTCCAGTGTAACGCCATAGTAGACCTGCGCAGCGGCCGCGACACCATAAGA
>DAOWLL010000434.1 GCA_030641945.1 Gammaproteobacteria bacterium
CGCAAAGGGCGCAAAGAGTTTTCACATTGTTCTTTCAATTTAAAGGTAGTACCCATCCCGTTGCGTGATCTCTAATTGCGAAAAACCAGTATATCCTCTGCGTTCTCCGCGCCTTAGCGCCTTTGCGTTAAAATTTTCTTAATAGTTAATAAAAAAAGCACCGGCTAGCGGGGCTTTTTGATACTTGTTTAAGACCGTCGCCTCATGCCGCAACTATGCTGATAGTTCTGCGTTTTTTGGGGCCACGGATTTCAAATTTTACGTTGCCCGCGGCTGTCGCGAACAGGGTGTGGTCACGACCCATGCCAACATTGACACCCGCGTGAAACTTGGTGCCGCGCTGACGAACGAGGATGTTGCCGGCCAGAACATTTTCGCCGCCATACTTTTTCACACCCAGTCGCTTGGATTCTGATTCGCGGCCGTTACGGGTACTGCCCGCTGCTTTTTTATGTGCCATTGTTACACTCCTACCCTTTTATTCCGGTAATTTCGATATCAGTATAGTGCTGACGATGACCGGTTTTCTTCTGGTGGTGTTTACGCCGTCTGAACTTCATGATCTCGATCTTCTTCGCACGGCCATGGGCCTTGACGGTCGCGGTGACCTTGCCACCTGCTACGAATGGGGTGCCAATATTAATTTTGTCACCATCGGCAATCATCAAAACCTTATCGATTTCGACAGAAGCGCCTTCTTCGGCATCCAGTTTTTCAACGCGACACAGATCGCCTTCGGCAACTCTGTATTGCTTTCCACCTGTACTGACTACAGCGTACATGGCGTGTTCTCCAAGGTCGTTGACAGAAAAGGCGCGAATTTTAACGGTAATACCCGCTTGTGGCAAGCATTTGCGGCATTATCCTGGATTCCGCAGTTGATCGCTGTTGCTGCCATCAACTCTATGATTATATGAGCAGTTTCTGCGCGCCTTGCTTGACCATTGTAGCCTGCGCCCATAGGATTCGCACTTTGTTTACTAATCCCCTGCAAACTGTGGCCGAAATCCTGTTCAGCGCTGAAGAAATCAATGCCCTCTGTCAAAAGGACATGACCGGGGTAAACCAGGTAATTCGTCAGCGTTTGCAGTCGGATGTGGCCCTGGTGAACCAGCTCGGGCACTATATCCTCGATTCCGGCGGCAAGCGCTTCCGGCCACTGCTGGTACTGCTGTCAGCACGCGCTCACGGCTATGAAGGCCAGCTGCACCACCTTCTTGCCGGGATTATCGAATTTATCCATACCGCCACCCTGCTGCACGATGATGTTGTGGATGAATCCAGTTTGCGCCGTGGCAAGGAGACCGCCAACGAGCTGTTCGGTAATGCCGCCAGTGTCCTCGTCGGTGATTTCCTCTACTCACGTGCGTTTGAAATGATGGTAGATGTCGATAGCATGAAGGTCATGGCTATACTTGCCAATACCACCAATGTGATTGCAGAAGGCGAAGTCATGCAGCTGATGAATGTGCATGATGCCGATACTACCGAGCAACGCTACATCGATGTGATTCACTGTAAGACGGCAAAATTGTTTGAAGCTGCGACACGACTGGGTGCTGTGCTGTGTAATCGGTCCGAGCAGCAGGAAATGGCGATGGCGCGCTATGGCATGCATCTGGGTACTGCATTCCAGCTCATAGATGATGTCCTCGATTACACTTCAAGCAGTGATGATATGGGTAAGAACGTCGGTGATGACCTGGCCGAGGGTAAGCCCACATTGCCGCTGATATATGCCATGAGCAAAGGCACAGCTGAGCAGGTGGCATTAATTCGCACGGCGATCGAAAAAGGCGGTTATGATTATATTGATGATGTTCAGGCAATCATTCACTCAACCGGAGCACTCGATTACACAGCATCGGTTGCCAGCAAAGAGGCCGATTTAGCCTTGAGTGAGCTCGTGCACCTGGAAGATTCTGATTACAAACAGGCGCTTGTGTCGCTTGCGCATCTCTCAGTAGATCGCAACAGCTGACAAAACAGGCTAGAATAAGGTTTTTCGGAGTGTAGCTCAGCTTGGTAGAGCACTACGTTCGGGACGTAGGGGTCGGAGGTTCAAATCCTCTCACTCCGACCAATCAGAACTGCACTCAACAACGACTGGATTTTCTGTGGCCAAGGGCACTTTATATATAATTTCAGCCCCATCCGGAGCGGGCAAAACCAGTCTTGTGCACGCGGTTGTTGGAATGCAGCCGGATGTGGCGGTTTCAGTGTCGCACACCACGCGCAAAATGCGTGATGGAGAAGTGGATGGTCAGGATTACCATTTTATTGACGAGCAGCATTTTCAGGAAATGATTGCTAATGGCGATTTCCTTGAACATGCCAGCGTATTTGGAAATCGTTATGGCACTTCGAAGCAGCACATACAGGAGCAGTTGCTGTCCGGCAAGGATGTGATCCTGGAGATAGACTGGCAAGGCGCCAGGCAGATTCGACAGGTGATGAGCGCTTGCAAAAGTATTTACATTCTGCCGCCGACGATCGAGGCGCTGAGAGACCGTTTGCAGGGCAGGGAACAGGACAG
>DAOWLL010000520.1 GCA_030641945.1 Gammaproteobacteria bacterium
CATCGCCCCAGACAACGAGGATGTTGGGTTGTTTATCCTCTGCCTGCGCACAAGCTATCATTCCGATTGCGCTAACGAAGACCATTATTGTTTTAAGTGCATTCTTCATTATTTCCACCTTGACTGTAGGGCTATGGCTTATCTCAGATTATTCGATTTTTTCTTGTCGCTGAATAATAATTGAGAAATATGTCCGTTATATTACCGGGGGTGTTCTTCCCGGGACTGAAGGCGACATATTACTGTTATTCACGGGAGTTTCAATAAAACCTGATGATGAGCAGTAATAGATACATGTGTATTTGGCAACAAGAGTGGGTATGGTACAGTATTGAATACGCATTACGGCACATTTGCCAGTTGTGATGAAGGATAAACATGAAGCAAACAGTCAGGCTGATAGCGGTCGCAGTATTAATATTTGCCATCACGGCCTGTTCTGGAATACAGGTCAGCCAGGATTTTGAGCAGGGCTTCGACTTTTCCGGGCTGAAAACTTTTGCCTGGAAGTCGAACGAAAATAATGAATGGGGCCTTACAGATAATGATCTGGTTGACAGGCGCATTCGCAATGCAATTGTAAATACACTAACGGCAAAACAATTCACACAGGATGATTCCGGAAATCCGGATTTCCTTATCAGTTATGACCTGACGGTCGAACAAAGAATAAGCAGCAGCAATGTCAGCGGCGGCGTTTCAATGGGGCGCTCCACACGAGGCCGTCATGGCAGCATCGGTATCAGTACGGGTTCGCAAATAAGTACCTACGATCAGGGTACGCTGTTAATCGATGTGGTCGACGTGACCAGTGACAAGCTGGTTTGGCGTGGTGTCAGTTCACAGGCTTTACCCGACCTGTCAGACCCGCAGCAATTGACCGACCGGATCAACGAGACAGTTGCAGCCATTCTGGCGCAGTTTCCACCTGGCAGGGGTGAGTAAACATTGCAGGGTGTAGTATGCCCTGTATCTATGCAGTCATTTTCAGGGTTATGGATGGGAGCTCGGCAAAAAGTTTACGGTAGCTCGCACTGAACTGCCCCATGTGCCAGAAACCGTTTTGCCGTGCTATTTCTGAAACCTGGTTTTTGTCGGGTGCACATAGTCGCAGTTGTTTGCGTGCATTATTGAGCCTGTATACCAGGGTGTACTCTTTAGGTGTGAGTCCATACCTTTCTCGAAAAGCATATTCAAGTGTACGTTGACTAACATTACTTACCTCGCATAGATTCGGCACGGTAACAACGTTATCTCTCGATTCATGGATATAGTTAACTGCTGATTGCAGTGCGAGGTCACGCCTTCTTTGCTTGTTTGTGGTTACTGGCAGATGGTCATCTCCCAGTAAACTGATGATTTGCTCTGACAATTCGTTCTCGAGTTGTTTCAGATGCAAGCTGTTGTTGATTGCGCCTTGTCCGGTAGTAAATATCTGTTCTGTTTGTAACAGGAACTTTCTAAAGTTGGCCAATATTCGTTGGTTACACTGGAATACTTCATGCCCGTCAATCAGTTTTCTGAATTCGGGTAGCTGAAATGAAGCACATACCTGGTCAAGTTTCTCTTCTGTCAGTGATATAACAAATACATCAAAGTCTGCCTGCGAGATACTGTAGAGCTCGCCGCCCGGAGGGAAGATAAAAAGCTGTTCACCGGATACATCAATATTACGCCAGTAGATACGTATTGCTGGATTGGCCAGTAAACCAAAAGTAACCATGCCCTGGGGTGAGCTGCCTCTTTGCAGCATTCGTCGCCCGAGTTTTGCGCGAGTAAATAGGATATGGCTGTTACCGACGGTCAGCATTTCGCTGGTAAAGGACCCGTGCTCGAGCTTGCGGTAATCCAGGTCCCAGTTGAGGGCATTGGCACAGAATTCATCAAAGTCGCTGCTGTGCTGATGCAGATGGAAGTAGTTTTCTGTCATGCTGAGCCTGGTGAAATTTGCGAATTATTGATATTAACGAGAATCATTATTCGTCATAATGCATATGAATACAACAGTGTGTAATTGTTATATCCC
>DAOWLL010000063.1 GCA_030641945.1 Gammaproteobacteria bacterium
CCAACTGCAGGAGAAGGCATAGGCATTGACCGCCTGGTGATGCTGCTGACAGATCAGCCGTCAATCCGTGATGTGATCCTGTTCCCGCACATGCGCCAGCAAGCGGAGCCGCAAGATTAAGGAAAAGAAATTTCTTACCGCAAAGACGCAAAGGGCGCAAAGAATATACGCTTGTTATTGTTGATGGTCCTGCACATGTAGGCCGGCATAAGGCTTTGCCGTTGCCGGCTTGTTACTGAAACGCCTGCAACGCTTCGCTTATGCAGGCCTACTTCCCTCATTCAGCAATTATCTCTGGTTACCCAACAACGCTGCGTTAACCCGAATTACAATGTACACATAAAATTGTTTTCCTTTGCGCCCTTTGCGTCTTTGCGGTAAGAAATTTCTTTTCCTTAATCTTGCGGCTCCGCTTCCTGGCGCATGTGCGGGAACAGGATCACATCACGGATTGACGGCTGATCTGTCAGCAGCATCACCAGGCGGTCAATGCCTATGCCTTCTCCTGCAGTTGGCGGCATGCCGTGCTCCAGCGCACGTATGTAGTCAGCATCGTAATGCATGGCTTCATCGTCACCGGCTTCTTTTTCCATAACCTGTTTTCTGAAACGCTCTGCCTGGTCCTCGGGATCATTCAGCTCGGAAAAACCGTTGGCTATTTCACGGCCGCCAACGAATAGTTCAAAGCGATCTGTTACAAATGGGTCTGTATCACTGCACCTTGCCAGTGGTGAAACTTCTTTTGGATATTCAGTGATAAAAGTCGGATCCTTGAGCTTGTGTTCAACCGTTTTCTCAAAAATTTCCAGCTGTATTTTTCCATGCCCATAACTGTCTTTTAGCGGGATATCCAGTGTTTCAGCCACATGACGCGCAGCATCATAATCTGAAATAGCAGCAGCCGTTATATCATTGTTGTACTCAAGTATTGAATCAAACACGGTCATACGCTTGAATGGCCTGGAGAAGTCGTGTTCTTCTCCCTGGTATTTCACGCTGGCACTACCAAGCACATCGCTTGCAAGCTTGCGCAGAAGATCTTCCGTGAGATCCATCAAGTCATGATAATCGGCATAGGCCTGGTAAAACTCGAGCATGGTGAATTCGGGATTATGTCTTGTCGATACACCCTCATTGCGGAAACTGCGGTTTATCTCGAACACCCTTTCAAAGCCACCAACCACTAGACGTTTCAGATACAGTTCCGGTGCTATTCTCAGGTACATCGCAAGGTCGAGCGCATTATGATAGGTTTCAAATGGTCTTGCCGTTGCGCCGCCCGGTATAACCTGCATCATCGGCGTTTCAACTTCCATAAAATCGTGCTGGTCGAAATACTCGCGGATGAAGGCCATGATCTTTGCGCGTAATCTGAACGTTTCCTTCACATCCCAGTTCATGATCAGATCGACATAACGCTGGCGATAACGTGTCTCTGTATCGGTGAGTCCGTGGAATTTTTCAGGCAGGGGACGCAGCGCCTTGGTTAATAAACGAACGCTGTCTACCTTTATCGACAGTTCGCCGGTCCTGGTTCTGAACATGATGCCTTCGGCACCGATCAGGTCGCCGATATCCCATTTTTTAAAACCTTCGTTGTAAACACTTTCTGGCAGATTATCGCGCTGCAGGAACAACTGTATCTGTCCGGACATGTCCTGCAACTTGGTGAAACTGGCCTTGCCCATGACACGCTTGGCCATCATACGCCCGGCAACAGAAACACGAATCTGCATGCTTTCAAGTTCTTCTGTGGATTTATCTTTGTACAGGCCATGCAAACCCGCAGCCAGGGAATCGCGTCTGAAATCGTTAGGATACGCCGTACCCAGTTCACGCAATGCAGCCAGTTTTTCACGACGCTGCGCAATGAGCTTGTTTTCGTCTTCCTGTGTCAGGGTTTTTTCTTTGCTTTCTTGGTCAGTCATTTTAATTCATTGTTTCTATTTATTTCGTTCGTCCTGAGTACTTCGATAAGCTCAGTACAGGCTTGCCGAAGGGCCTCTCATTACTCCGTTCGTCCTGAGCTTGTCGAAGGACCTCTTGATTTTGAATATCTCTTCAATAATTCCCAGTCGCTGTTTATCAGAGCTTCCTTTTTACGTCTACTCCAGCCCTTTAGTTGACGCTCTCTTGAGAGTGCTTCATAACGTGTCGGAAAATATTCTGAATACACTAATGTAACCGGCCTTCGCGAATGAGTGTACCCATGTAGTTCACCACTTATATGTTCAGCTATTCTCTTCTCAAGATTATCTGTGTGTCCTGTGTAATACGAATTATCTGAACATTTCAGAATATAAATCCAAAACATATATCATACCTCCATGTACACGTCCTTCGACAGGCTCAGGACGAACGGTTTCTATATAGTATTACAACCCGCTCTTCAGGCTGGCTTCGATAAACATATCTATATCACCATCCAGCACAGCCTGCGTATTTCCGGTTTCGACATTGGTTCGAAGATCTTTTATCCGCGACTGGTCGAGTACATAGGAGCGTATCTGGCTGCCCCAGCCTATATCTGATTTTGTATCTTCCACAGCCTGTTGATCTGCATTTCGTTTCAGCATCTCCAGCTCATACAACTTGGCTTGCAGCTGTTTCATCGCTGTTGCCTTGTTTTTATGCTGTGAACGGTCGTTCTGGCATTGTACTACCGCGCCCGTGGGTATATGCGTAATGCGTACTGCGGATTCTGTGCGGTTAACATGCTGCCCGCCGGCACCACTCGCACGGTAAACATCGATGCGCAGGTCTGCCGGGTTGATATCGATTTCAATATTATCGTCGACTTCCGGTGATACGAACACGGCTGCAAACGATGTATGGCGCCTGTTGCCGGAATCGAAGGGTGATTTGCGCACCAGTCGATGAACACCTGTTTCTGTACGCAAGCGACCAAACACATAGTCTCCGCCAAATCGGATCGTCGCACTCTTGATACCTGCGACATCACCGGCCGATACTTCAATGAGTTCAGTATCAAAACCGTGTGCTTCGCCCCAGCGCAAGTACATTCTTAACAGCATCTCGGCCCAGTCCTGTGCCTCGGTGCCGCCAGAACCCGCCTGTACATCCAGAAAGGCATTGCTTGCATCCATATCACCGGAAAACATGCGTGTGAATTCGAGCGCTTCAACTTGCTTCTGAAGTTCTGTTAAATCAGCCTGGACCGCAGCAACACCGTCTTCGTCATTGTCTTCGACGGCCATATCGAGCAATTCGCTGGCATCATTCAGGCCGCTATCAAGCTGCACCAGCACAAGCACGATTTTTTCCAGGCGCGCCCTTTCCTGTCCCAGTTTCTGCGCCTGCTCTGGATCATTCCACACATCAGGCTGTTCCAGTTCGCGAATTACTTCTTCGAGTTCTTCTTTTCGCCTGTCGAAGTCAAAGATACCCCCTAAGCGATTCGGAGCGTTCGCGCAGATCATTGATTTGATTTGTAATTGTATTGACTTCCATCACTATAAATACTTCAGTAGAAAAGGCGCAAATCTTACCTTAAGACAGACTATATTTCATTGATTCTGAAAGGGATTCAGGCGGCAGATTTTTTTGCCACGTTATCACGCAGGTAAACCGGTACGGCTTTCGATGCGGGGACATGACGGCCAGCCTCATAATCGGCAACAGCCAGTTTGACAACAGACTCGGCTGACGGCAAACATTCGTTCATTTGCGCTGATAGCACACCAGCACCAATGGCTGCATTTAATATTTCGCCATAGGCAGACCAGCCGGTACCCGCCCCCGTCCAGCCATCTTCAGCAGGCTTCGATACCTGCCCGGGCGCTATCACGCTCTCTTCGCCGACAAGATGCATGCAGCCGTTATCAGACAGCCTGTAGGCCGCCCAGTAGACTTCATTCATACGTGCATCGATAGCCGATAACACGCGTGTTGCGCCCGTCTCGGAATAAGCTGTTTGTGCGATAGCAGCCAGCGTCGATACAGGCACCACCGGCAGGTCCCAGGCAAAGGCAATACCCTGGGTGACGCCAGCGGCAATACGCACGCCCATAAACGAACCCGGGCCGCGGCCGAATGCCAGCGCATCCAGCTCCGCTACCCTGACACCGGATTCAGCCAGCAACTGGTCGATCATCGGCAGTATGATGTGACTGTGCTGCCTCGGTGCTACGCGATATTGCCGGGTGATTTCACCGTCCAGGTACAAAGCGGCCGAGCATGCTTCTGTTGCAGTGTCTATTGCCAGGATCTTCATGCTACTGCTTCCTCTATGCGGCGTGAATAAAACTTTTCTACATCATCCAGCTTTGTGGTCACCGGCATGGCTGGCAAGCTGCTGAGGAATATCTTGCCATACGTTTTCTGTGTAATTCTTGGATCGCCGATAACCACAACACCGCGATCACTCACATCACGAATCAAGCGGCCAACACCCTGCTTGAGTGCAATGACAGCACGCGGTAACTGATAGTCCATGAACGGCTGGCCGCCATTGTTTCGTATAGCATCAATGCGTGCCTGCATCACGGGATCACCCGGCGAAGCAAAAGGCAGTTTATCGATGATCACGCACGATAGCGCTTCACCACGCACATCGACGCCTTCCCAGAAACTGGATGTTCCAAGCAGCACCGCATTGCCTGCTTCTCGAAATCGTTCCAGTAGTTGATGCTTGGGATACTCCCCCTGCATCAGGATCGGATAATCAATGGTGTTGTGCAGCAGCTTCTCAGCTGCATGCATCGATCTATAACTGGTAAACAGCAGGAAGGCACGTCCCTCACTGGCTTCAATCACCGGCCTGACTTTATCAATCAACTTCTCGTTAAATGAGAAATCAGACGGTTCCGGCATACCCTCGGGAAGATACAGCAAACTCTGTTGCTGGTAATCAAATGGGCTTTCCCAGGTACCGCTGTTATGGTCATGAATCCCGAGCCCATTGGCAAAATGCGAGAAGTTTTTATTTACCTGCAAAGTTGCAGATGTGAACAACCATGATGCAGCAAAATCATCGGTATGCTGCTGGAACAGCTTCGACACATCGATAGGTGTAGCATTCAGCATAAAACTGCGTGACCAGCATTCAAACCAGAGCACCGATGCCGCGACATCCTCGCCACTGTCATCAACTTTAGATTTGTCAGCGGTTTTGTTTGCACTAAACATTGTTAATGTTTGTAACAACATTGTGCAGCGCTGATGACACTGATCAAGACCCCGGCTCCTTTCCGAGGCAATGCTTAATACTTCGGATAATTCCTTGAGCGCCTGCATCAAGGCTTCAAGTGACTTTTTTACCGCCGGCTTGTGCTGTATCTGGGTCCACGCCTGGCGTTGTCCGGCCTCGCCCAAAGACAGTCTGAAGTCACGTGCGCAATTTTCAAGTGACTCTGCGTACTCACGAATCTCGGCCATATCAGCTGCGTCATTGACCTGCTCGGCAATGGCATCTTTTGCCAGGCCGATCAATTGGCGGCTGCTGACGGAACGCCCAAAGAACCTGGATGCCACTTCGTGCAACTGATGTGCTTCGTCAACGATAAAAACTTCAGCCCCCGGTAACAGGTCAGCAAAACCATCCTGTTTCAAGGTCATGTCGGCCAGTAACAAATGATGATTGATCACCAGCAGATCCGCTTCCAGCGCCTGTTTTCTTGCCTTGACGACATGGCAGTCATTCCAGTGATCGCATTCACCACCAAGGCAGTTCTCTGTGGTAGACGTGACCATTGACCAGACCATGGAATCTTCGGGCACGGTATCAAGCTCAGCAACATCGCCTGTCAGGCTTATGCCCGACCATTCCCTGACCCGTTGCAAATCATGTTGCGTCGTTTTGTTGATGAAGCCCAGGTGCGGTGCAATGTCGAGTCGATGAACACACAGATAGTTTGCACGCCCCTTTAACAGTGCAGTCTTTATCGTCACATCCAGCGCTTTGAGTACGACAGGAAGATCAGACTGATACAACTGGTCTTGCAGATGCTTGGTTCCGGTGGAGATAATGACTTTCTTGCCTGCCAGTATGGCCGCAACCAGATAAGCAAAGGTCTTGCCTATACCGGTACCCGCTTCTGCAGTGAGCACATTGCCCTGCTCAATAGCGTTGAAGATCGCATCGCTCAGCGCCTGTTGGTTGGCGCGGACCTGGTAGCCATCAATAATGTCTTTAAAGGGCCCCTTCTCACCCAGTAATTCCGCTGGCTTGTTCATAATCGCTCTGGCATCTACAGGCTTTGCAGGATATAGATTGCCTTGCTGGCGTTGTTCACGCCCTCGATATCACCCTGCATTTCACTGGCCTCACGAATGAAGCGCCAGTTCAGCAGCTTCAATTCAACCGATTTTCCGGCATGACTGTTACTGCGTTTGGCCATCTGGATTGCCCGTGAAGGCTCCTGTTTAAACAGTGCGATCTGGGACATACGACTCCAGGCCGGTGCATAATCAGGTGAAATGCGAAGTGCGCGCTCCAGCTTTTCTGATGCCACGTCCCAGTTACTCATGGCGATCTGGGTATCGGCCTGCATCATTAAATCCTCAACAGCAGGAAGCGCCGCAGCGGAAGCCTGCTGCCATGTCTGAGTGGCCATCGCTAATGCAGATGGTTGCTCTGCTTCGGCTTCAGTTTTCTGATAACCTGCTGGCGCGCAAGACAGCTGTGCAAGGATTATTGCGGCGATAGCCGTTAATTTAAGTTGTCGGAACATTATTGGAATATATTCTTTAACCAGTCCAGTGGCGACCTGGCTTCACAGCCCGAATACTCATCCGGCTCTGAGCCCTTGATATACGGCAATTCTACCGCATTTTCGCAGTGCTTATCGCTGCGCAAACCGGTAGGCTGGTCAATCCAGACCATGTTTATTTCTTCCGGCAGCTCGAGCTTAATCGAATTGGCTGATATACCCTTGAAGATGCGTTTCCACACGCGCATGGCACCGCTTGAACCCGTCAAACCTGTGCTGCGGTGATCATCAAAACCAAGCCATACCACAGCCACTTTATCGCGAGTAAAGCCTGCAAACCAGCTGTCATACAGGTTATCTGATGTGCCCGTTTTGCCTGCAACCTCAAGATCCAGCGCCTGCGACAGGCCTTTTGCGGTTCCCGAATGCGTTACCCGGTTTAGTACAAAGTTTATCAAGGCTATGCCTGCCGGATCAGTCTCGCGTTTAACATCAAGCTGGTATCGCTTCAGCGGTGCGCCATGACTGTCCAGTACGGCACGAACACTGCGCAGGGGACTATGGAATCCGTTGGCTGCAAATGTTTGATAGATAGATGCTATTTCAAACGGCGACATATCAATTGCGCCCAATGTTATAGACGGGTATGGCGGCAGTATTTTATTACTGCCCAGTTGCCGCAGGGTGTCGCTGATATTCGACAAGCCGAGTTCAAGCCCCAGCCTCGCGGCTGGTATGTTGTACGATTTCAACAAGGCCTCGTACATAATGACATCACCATGATATTCCTTATCGTAATTTTCAGGTTCCCATATTTTTTTATCTTCACCTTCAACTCGCAAGTGGGTATCAGACAGCAGTGAACCCAATGTATATTTTTCTTTGTGCTTGACTGCCGTCAGATATATCACGGGTTTCATCAGCGAGCCGATATGCCGCTGTGCATCCAGTGCTCGATTGAAACCGGCAAAAGAAGGATTTCTGTCGCCAACAATTGCCAGCACTTCTCCACTGTCCGATGATGCAACGACAGCGGCCGCCTGCAGCTCATCTGATTGCCAGTCGAGTGTTGGTACTGTAGAACGGATCGACTGTTCAGTGACCTGCTGAATATAGGGATCC
>DAOWLL010000108.1 GCA_030641945.1 Gammaproteobacteria bacterium
CGGTATGCCCGCCAGGTTGCAACTATCCTATACCGACTTTGACCAATCTAATATCAGGAACCCCATTGCCATACCGCAGCATACCTTGCGTTTTTACCTGAATGACAATGACTTTTGGTTCTTTGAGGACACAATAACTGGGATAGGCTACGACCATAGTGCTGACGTCACAGACGACAAATATATTCCAATTGGCGAAGATGATCGTTATCCCTATCACGATGTCTGGCCAACCGTGGAAACTGATCTGCCAATCCCAGCCGCGTCACCAAAAGCCTGCATCAACCCGCCTGAAGCTCCGACAGGCCGCTTGGGACAAGGCAGTTTTCAGATTACCGGCCCACTAGCAACCGACTTGCATGGATTTGTCTTCATGATAGACGGCAATGTGATTCGCCGTTTATATCCGAATGGTTATCTCTGTGAAACGATTAATTATGATTTTAACTCTCCAGGTGGTCTGGCCGTTGACCAATACCGTAACCTTTATGTTGCCGATACAGGCAATGACAGGATTGTCGCTTTCCGCTTAGAAAATAACGATGGAATGTTCGGTGATTATAGAAGAATTCTGCCTCCCATAGGTTCATGGGGCTCCGGCAATCTGCAATTTAAAAACCCGACAGACCTGACAGTCGTGCCGCGACACGAAGTGGATCAGGGCGAATGGCTGGCCGTTGCCGACACAGGTAACCACCGTGTCCAGCTCATACCCCTGAATTTCACTGCTGCTGGTAATTCTATCCGAGTCAGTACGGGACCGGGATTGGCAATGCCTTATTTAAATCAATTTGGTGCGCCGTCAGTCGGTAGTGGTGCCTCGGACGCCAACGCTGTTGCCCAGACCCTGTGGGAACCTGTTGCCATCTGCAGTGATCGCAACCGCTGTTTGTATGTTGCAGATAAAAGCTGGCACCGTGTCTCAAAGTGGTGTGTCAATGCTGCAGGCAATGGCTACGATCATGTTGATGACTGGGAAAAGGCCGGAGGCGGAAGCGGCAATGGTAACCGGGAGTTTGATACCCCGATCAGTCTGGCCCTGGATCCCAAGCACCTCTACCTCTACGTCGGTGAAGCCGCAAATAATCGCATCCAGCGCATTGACAGTACAAACGGTACTCACTTATGTCATTGGCGGCCGAATATGGGTCCGGAAACCCTGGTTCCTGCCGGTGTTGCTGTTGATAATCGTGGTGAGGTCTATGTCAGTGACAGCGCCAATGGAAAGATACTGCGTGGGAAAGTTTATGATGCGAATGGAAATGTAAAAAATGATGGTGATGTCCCTGACCAGGTCGCTGATCTTTGGCAGGCGCGCCTGTCCGATACCTATATGTACGCCCCCGCCTATGTGGCAAAAAACAAGCATGATAATGCTTTGTGGATCGCTGATTCAGGTAACAACAGGGTAAAGGTTTATCGCCCGAATGCAGATTTCATATTAACCCCCGCTGCAGCACCTGTCGCTGACGGATTTAACAATCCAGTCGGTATCACCTTCGATGGCTCGACCACTTTCATTGCCGACTCCGGCAATAACCGCATACGCCGTTATGGCGGTGATTTAAGCCACCAGGAGGATACCGGCAATACATGGTCAAACAGGCCCGGTTCCCTGGCGACTGATTCAGCAGGCAATTTTTATGTCGTGGAGCTAACCAGCCATCGCATTCAGAAACTGAACAGTAGTGGTGAATTGATCATAAGCTGGGGGCGTCGTGGCAAGGGGCAAGGGGAATTCGACCAGCCACACTCCGTTGCTATTGACAGTTCAGATAATATCTATGTCAGCGATGAAGGAAATAACCGAATTCAAAAATTCGACAACAACGGTGCTTTTATTACCGAATGGGGAGGCAGTGGGAGTCGGGATGGGAAATTTGACGAACCTAAAGGTATAGCGATAGACAGCAGCGATAATGTGTTTGTTGTTGATCATAATAACCATCGAGTACAAAAATTTGATTCCGCAGGTGTGCACATTGACTCTTTTGGCACATCCGGTCCTGCAGGTGAACAATTACACTCACCAATAGGAATTACTATCGATTCTACCGATCATATTTATGTCAGTGACATCAACTCAGATGAAGTAAAAAAATTTAATCCTGCTGGCAGCTATGTCCACAAATGGGGTGGTTCCGGTAATGCCGATGGTCAGTTCGACAGTCCACAAGGCCTGTCTGTCGACAACAGCGATAACATCTATGTGGCAGATCAAAACAATCATCGTTTTCAAAAATTCAACTCATCCGGTGTATTCCAGGACAAAGGAGGAGGGACACAGGGCAGCGCGGATGGTGAACTGGACTCCCCTACGGGTCTTGTTATCAACAATGCCTCTGATAAGGTTTTTGTTGCAGATACAAACAACAACCGTATTCAGGAGTTTGATTTAAGCGGTACTTTTGTCAGTAAATGGGGTGAAGGAGGTACAGGTGACAACGAATTCAACAACCCGCGTGGTATTGAATATGTTACCCGCGAAAACGGTGCCGCCCTCTATGTCGCAGAACAGGGCAATAACCGCCTCAAGCGAATCGATCCCCATGGCGTGATAAGCCATCTGACCGAGGCCGCTGCCGGCGACTCAATCAGCAACCCTGAAGATGTGGCCTCAGACTCCACCGGTTATCTTTATGTCGCGGATACCGGCAAAAACCGCATCCTCAAGTATGATGGCGATGATAATTACCTCCGTGAGATAACACCCACAGATGCAAGCCTGGCATTCTCTGCCCCTTCAGGCATTTCGATTGTCGAAAACAAATCTCAGAACACGACTGTCATTGAACTGCTGGTAACAGATAGAGGCAATAACCGAATCCTGTTAATGGATCAAACCGGTGACGTCCTTGCCTACTGGGATTTTATGAACTTTGTCAGGCAACAGGTGACTGGAGTCACAAGTAGCGGCGCTCCCATAATCCAGCGCACCTATGATACGGAATTATCCCGGTTAATAACGCTCGACAGCCCATCGAATGCGGTGCTCGACTCTCATGGTCTGCTTATCATCAGCGATACCAACCATGATCAAGTCCGCCTGTTACGTACCCACACCGATTTCCATGCTAATCTGTTTGATTTAGGTGAGTCACTGCCGGATATTTCAATCTGCTGCGAGGCCGATGAAGATTGGCGGGATGAACTCGGCCTGCGTGCATCAGCAGGCCCCGATAATTCGGTCAGTGAGATCGAAACCAGCCCGTCTGATGATTATTCTGAAGACAGCTATACCAATCGGCATCACTTTAACCATGTTGAAAAAATGAATTCTGCAACAAATGCCCTGAAAGTGGCACGCCAGGCTCAACGTTGGTTAAGGCATATCACCCGTGAAGATGATGCCGACCATCGCTGGGAAGATAAAGACCTCGAACTCTATTTTAATCTACGCTCCTCACGAGGAAGCAGTAATGGCTGGGGGTCCGACACTATTAAGTTGGGAGAGGATCCAAGTGGTCGTAGTCATGATGCCTGGGATGACTCAACCATTGCGCATGAAATGGGCCATTGGATTTTTAACAATTCATGTCACCCGGAAATCCCTTATGCCAGGGTGGGTGGTACACATCAAAGACGTGACATCATTTCACCTAACCTCGCCTTTACCGAGGCCTATGCTGAATATCATCAGATGTTCTGGGCCAGCGGTAATGAATACAGCAATATCAATCCGATACGCGGATTCAAAATGTCAAGAAGTGGCGGAAATTTAACTAATATTCGAGCAGTCCAATATGATGACAACAAGAACCCCGTTCCTGGCTCAATAGTACCTCAGTACCTGTATGGAGGTCCGCCGGCAGCTCCAGCCCCCACATTTAATGATCCCGAAAAAGGGATGCAAAATGAGGGGTACCTTGCCAACACACTGTGGCAAATGCACCATGCCCTGATCGAACCGGAATTACTGTTTGCCGATGCTACCTGTTTCTGGTATCGGCACAACAATCACCTGACGAGCGACAAGAGTCAGCTGTTTTGTAATATATTCCGTCAAGCCCTGCGAGATTTCCCGGAATCACCCACCAGAGAGCAAAACAATAATGCATCAAGGCAATATCTATTGCAGCTATTGGGCCGCGCCCATGCAATCGATCCCGATATAGCACAAATCATTCAGTCGATTTTTGAAGTCAACAACCAACTTATGCCCGTTATTACCATTTCGGAGCAAGTAGGCGGCTCCGCCGGTCCGGCAATCGACCAGATCAATGTTGCTTCCGGCACAGCTAAAACCCTGATCATACAAGTTAAGAATGCGAACGGTGAATCCTTGTCGGGTTACAATATAAAAATCACTGTTCAGACAGGCACTCCCGGACACTATGCGCTGGATGCCGCCCCTGGTCCGGACACCCTGCATGGTCGGCATACACCATCTGCGCCACCGGCAAACGAACTTTACCGTACCACGGATAATGATGGTGAAATAACCCTGACCTGTACCATTCCGGCTGCAACGCCGACAGCCGCGGAAACATTGGTTACCTCTTATCAACCAGATTTCGATACGGATGCAACGTTTTCGCCGCCAGCAAAAAACGACAACCTGGAAGTAGCCTTGCAAAAGCTCTATCTGTATGAGTTGCGATGGGTAGGTAAAACCTGGGTTGGGACCGGTAATAATTTTGGAGCAATAGTTGAAAAAACCTTTACGGTGAATATCACTTAATCGCATAACGTTTAAAAGATGAATAATTACTATGCCATTTGAAATTGTCGCAGGAAAAGTAAAGCGCGGCACGTTGTGCTGGGCTGACCGCTGGCAAGCCAATGTAACAGTAGCGTGTGCAGACCGTTTTGCGCCTAACTCATCATCACACCTGCTTGTCAGGGTTGAATGGGAGCCCGCGCTGGAAAATGGCCAAGTTGAACTTCGCTTTCGCGCTTCAAGCGACAACCAGCAACCCAGAGTACGATTTGATAGCGCTGAGAGCGAAGTGTTCTCGAAAACCCTCACCGAAAACGCCACGGGCGTGTATGAAATCTTTGCCGGCGCCGCAACACCCAGTGAAGAGGTGGATTTGTACCTGGATATCATTGTTGATAACGACAGGGAAAAGAGTTTTCCTCTGACCGTCGGCGCAATCGAAACATCAGTAAATATCCGCTTGGAAAACGGAACCGACCCGCTACCAGCGTATATCCTGGCGGGAGATGAAGTTAATTTAACAGCTGTCGTTGAGCCTGCTGGAGCAGGGCAGTTCTACTGGTTTAGTACCTCACCTGAAGCATTTCAGGTGTTACCAAGGCCCGGAACTGATCCAGAAACAACTCCAGAAACTGAAACACCGACTGCATCCTCTGCCGCGTCAACTAGCACCGAAATTCCTTTAGCTGCAACAGATATTCGAGTGAAAGGTTTGCGTGTCAGTGAGGAATTGGGAGATCGTAAAGTCTGTTTACTCTTCCAACCTGAAGAGGGACCCGCCTTGATGACGGTTCAAGCCGTGTCGGTTATCCAGACGAGGATACTGCTTGGCGAAACAGGTAATACAGAAGCCCCCCATATCCTGGGTTTGAATAAAACCTTTATCCTGCGTGCAGAGATATTACCCGCCAGTGTGCTCCAGACTCTCAACTGGCAGATTACACAAGGCGCCGATAAAATCAACTTTGTAGACGATACCGATGTCAGTGCTGCGCAAGTCACTCTCAACACCACGGCTGTGAGCGCAGCCGCTGGTGATACCGAGTTGCAACTTACGTTCACCACCAGCCTGACGCCGCCGCAGATACGCATTAATCATTCCATAACAGTTGCCACAATCCAGTTACAGTCAACAGATGGCAGCCCGTTCCCAAGGTTCCTTGACCTTGGCGAAGAAACCACGGTCAGGGCCGTTGTCCAGCCAGACCCGTTACCCAATAATATTGCCTGGAATATCATAACCTCCGAAGGATCAGCAAATGCAAATGTAAATGCCACTGCCGCTACACCAATCCGGGAAGCGGTAGTAACAGGCACAGCGACTGCAGACACGCATGAGCATGAAGATATCCAGTTAACTGCGGTGCTGGCTGAATCTGATACAGTGATGGCCGAGAGTACTCTATTGGAACATCCTTTCACCGTCATAATGCGCCAGCCCCTGAGGTTATTCATCACTGTTGCTGATTGGACACTGGCTTATACATATGGGCAAACCGGAGGTACATTCCATTCCCATGCCGCGGTAAGGACTACCGGTAACGGTGAAGTAATCACTGCTTCTGATGGTACCCTCTCCATGAATCCACCCACCACCCAGGCCGTGGCAGATGGCCCTGCACAACCTGTTACGACTACCCCGGCAGAGGGAGAACCCTTGCCTACAACGGTTACGCTTTATCTGCACCTGGCAGAACACCTGGCCAACAGTACCCAATTTCGTGATCGCTC
>DAOWLL010000458.1 GCA_030641945.1 Gammaproteobacteria bacterium
GGCAAAGAGCATACGATGCCAGTGCTCATAAGCTACTTCGTCTGTCAGCCGATCGATCTCCTGGGTTTCCGCCTTGGCATCGCGGACATCACGCAGTTGGCGGCCATGCACTCGAAGTTTTCGGCGCAGGTCACGTTCATGCTCTTGCAGATAGGAAAAGGGAGCAGCTTCACCGACGCCAAGCTGATCCAATGCAGCCTTAGCAGCAGTTTCGGCAATGGTCCGAGCGTCTGTTACCGTGCGTTCAAGTCTGTTTCTGAGTGATTTTTCAAGTGGTTGCATTGTCAAAAATCCAGGAATATTTCTATTGAATCACTATAGGCCCTTGTTGCAGGGCGTCCTTGAGTTGTTGTTTCACGTCCTCGACCCAGGCGTCGATTTCGTCTTCGGTTTTGAGCATACGGCGCGGCACCTGGATTAACTGAGTTGCAGGTTCAAGCAATTTAGCAGCGTTTGCATCCAATTTATCGAAGCGGGAAGACATGGCAGCCACCCGGTCAGCGAATGTAGAGAGATTGACTTGCTCTAAAGTTTGGAGTACTTCATCAGTTGAGCCAAGCTTGACTTCAGGCTGATCTGCAAGGGTCAACTTTTGCTCACCTAATAATCTGTCTCGTTGTTCAGGTTCGAGCTGTTGCCAGTTGGTATCATTTTCCAGTCGCTCCATGCCTTGCTTATAACTATCTTGGTATTCCCTATGAAATTTGTTCAGCTCGTTGCGCAGTAGTTGTGTGAGATTTGCAACCAGCGGGCCAATGAGGTCTGGTTCTTCCAGAAGCTGCCGTTGCTGTTCAATATTTTTCACCTGGGCGAGTATGATGTCAACGTCCTGAATTCCTGCAGCAAGGTCTGTCAACCGATTGAGCATCTCCCAGGAAGACCAGCGTTTTTCGATGCGATCGGCTATTTTTGACCAGTCATCGACAAATTGAGTTAATTCGTCGCGATTGTTATAGAGTGCAAGGAGCTGCTCGTTCCCAGCTGCCAGTCGGATATCTTCCAAAATTGTAGTGTCGGGCAGGAGAGGTTTAGGTGCATCACCTCCGGCACGTTCGGCCAGTTCCTTCATCTTTTGAATGAACTGAGGTGCATAATTCAACTCTTCGTTTTGCTTTGCGGTAAGCCCGACATTCTGGAACAGTTTGCGGATCTGGATGCGCTGAGCGGTAGTTATTGTAGTGGATTCCACCTTGAATGTCACCTTACCTATGGTCTTGCGTTCAAGTTCTTTTGGATCAATCGTTTGACCATGATCATCCTTGGCACTGATCAATCCAGCCACCTGAAGGACTTGAAGGGCACCATCCACTGTATCACGGGACCAGCCAAAGCCTGACCCCTCAAACTGGATGCGGATATCCGCGCCGTTCTTGCCGCCAGCGATGAATCCTAGAATGGCTTTGCATACCTGGTTGTTGGATGGTTCACCATCGTAGCCTGCGGCTTTTAGTGCATCTGGAGCACCTTTTTTTGCCATATCATAGACCTTCGCCCAGCCGGTATGATCAGCAGTGTCAAATTGCGGGTACAGGCGCTTGAGTGCATTTTTAGCCCCTTCTAACACCATTTCCTGGAGATTATTACCAACTATCTCATTACCGCCTCCCTGAAACACACGAGCACCTGATAACATTTCGTCGAGTAATTCACGGATTTTACCTTCAGCAGTCTGTTTGATGGTATCCATGGAGGCCCGAGCGTCTATGCCTTCCGGCGTATTGGGCACACCACGTTTTTCGAGGGTCGAGTTGGCAGCTTTGTAATCCTTTAGGTTGCGAAGCAAGTCGTCGGAGGAGCGTTTTGGGATGAACACAAAAACCGTCGGTGACTGGTTGCCAGCCTGGCGTGAATCTGCACGCACGGAATTCTCATCGTCGCTCCACCCGTCCCTAACCCATATGCAAATTTTCTGACTATTGTCAGCTGGAAGTTGGGTGTCAAATATAGGATATATGGTGCGTGTAACTTTGGAAGTGCCTTGGGTCAGCGATAACTTATTGACCGTTTCACCGAACTTGCCACGAATGCGATCATCTCGCTCAGTCTCTATACGATGGGCTGCACTGGCAAGACTACTATACTGGCTCTGGAATTCATCGTTCCAGGCGGTGCTTTCTTCAGTCTGGATGCGGTATTCATCCCCGATCTTCATCAGTAATTCGCATTTATTCAAAAGTCCAGGCAGTTTGCCACGCAACGCACTGCTGCCTTCGGATAGATTTTCTACCATCAAATCGGCAAGTGTATCAACGGTTGCTTTGATGCCAATCTCTTTGTTGCTGCTTGCAAGTTTATTGATGAGGAATATCAGGCCGCAGGCGCGAGCCATGAGACGCTCATCTTCCGAGCCTTTAATCCAGCTCATTGTTTTCTCATGAACCGTGGCCAATCCAAGCCAATATAATTCTACA
>DAOWLL010000519.1 GCA_030641945.1 Gammaproteobacteria bacterium
CATAATGATGGTATTTTATTACTGATGTAATTGTAAAGTATGCTTTACAGTTTACTGGGATTTAGAGGGTGATTTTCTAAAATATTTTACAGTTGCAGAATGTTGAATGTAGATTGCATACCGGCAATCAATCACACAAACAAAAAAACCCCACAGCTCGTTAAAGCTGCGGGGTTTTTTTTGGATAGCTAGCTTTTATAACTTAATCGTCGCCAGAAAATGCTGTGAGCAGGTGCAGCAGGCTGAGGAACAGGTTATAGATGCTGATGTACAGTGTCACTGTCGCCATGATGTAGTTGGTTTCGCCACCATGGATGATGTCGCTTGTCTGGTACAGGATCAGACCTGACATCAGCAGCACAAACATGCCGGAAACAACCAGTGACATCAGCGGCATTGAGAATATCATGGCTCCGATTCCACCAAGGAACGCAACCAGTATGCCTACCATGAGGAAGCCACCCATGAAGCTGAAGTCCTTGCGGCTGGTTAGGGCATAACCCGACAGCGCGAGGAAGATCACGCCGGTACCGCCGAGTGCTGTCATAACCAGCTGGCTGCCGTTGGCGGTTGCCATATAGAAATTAAGTATCGGGCCCAGCGTCAGACCCATGAAACCGGTCAGCATAAAGACGAACAACAGTCCAAGGCCGCTGTTTCTGAATTTGGTGGTAGCGAACAACAGACCAAAGTAGCCGACCAGGGTCAGTATGGGGCTGAATGGCGGCAGGTTCATTACAATAGCGATGCCAGCTGTAGCGGCACTGAATAACAGTGTCATTGAAAGCAGGGTATAGGTATTTCGCAGCACCTTGTTGGTAGCAAGTATCTGGGATTCTGAACGGGTTGCAGTTATCTGTTGCATTTATTTATCCTGTATTATTAACGTTTGTTAACTGTTTAATTTGTAGTCTATTGACGGCTACATTACTTCTAAGTTCCGTACCCGCAGTATATCAGGCGATACGTTGTTTGCGACCGTTTTAATAATATGGGTATTAATTCGTCTCATACAAGTTATCAGTCTCGACTACTTGCTCGGGCCTGGATGCGCCATTACCGCGCTTTTTACCCACGTCCTGCAGGCCATACTGTTTCAGTTTTCGGTAAAGTGTGCGCTCGCTGATTTTCAGCACATCGGCGACTTTTGATCGATGGCCATTGAACTGGGTCAACAGTGAACGGATATGGTCAGACTCAAGCTCGGTCATTGAGCGCTTGCCATTGGTGTCGTCGTAGCTACGCGGGTACATGCGCCGATCGGCCAGTGGGTTTTGATAAATGTTAGCAAATTCATCCAGTTCAAGTAAGTCGGGTGTAATGATGCCGTTGGTCGAAAGCGCGGCAGCTTTTTGCAGGATATTCCGCAGTTCTCTGATATTGCCGGGATAATCATAACGCCTGAGTAATACCAGGGATTCCTGTGTGATTTTGCACTGGGTGCCGTTGTTGTCCCATAAGGTCTTAACGAGGGTTTCAACCAGCGCTGGAATATCGGCGCGACGCTCCCTTAATGGTGGAATGGTGATGGAAATGCCGGCAATGCGGTAATAAAGGTCGGCGCGGAATGTACCATCATCAACCATCTTGCGCAGATTGTTATGTGTTGCACAGACAACACGGATATCTACATTCCGATCTTCACGGCCACCCAGGCGGCGAAATTTCCCGCTCTCTAGAACTCGCATTAGCCGGCCCTGTATTGACAGGGGGATCTCTCCGACTTCATCCATGAATAGCGTGCCGCCATCAGCAGTTTCAATCAAGCCCTGTCGACTTCCAGCGCAGCCGTTAAAAGCGCCGCGTTCATGGCCGAACAACTCACTCTCAAACATATTTTCTGAAATGGCAGTGCAGTCAATTGAGACAAAGGGTTTATCGCAGCGAGAAGATTTCTTATGGGCAAATTCTGCCGCCATTTCCTTGCCGACACCGCTTTCACCATTAAGCAGTATAGGCGCATCAGACCTGGCTGCACTCGAGATTTCCTCGATACACGCCATGAATGCCGCTGAGCTGCCAAGCATGCGTTGTTCATCAC
>DAOWLL010000287.1 GCA_030641945.1 Gammaproteobacteria bacterium
CCACGATGAACGAGATTGTCGAGCCAAACCTACCTCTGGCATCAATGCTGTCATTCCAACAGGCTGAGCTGTCAGCTCTGTTAGGCTGTGGCCGAAAGAAGACGTTTTATCTATCCCCGATTGAGCTGGCAAAACCCGCCGATAAGGGGCAAACGACCAGTCTTCATAAGACTCCTGATTTCGGAATGGAGAAAGCGAAACTTCTTGCCTGGGCACCGCAGTTTTCTCCTTTGATCGATTTCTGGTTTGCCCTGAATCTTCAGTCCCATGAGCTATTTGTTCAGTTAACTCTGCAAGGGTGTGACCTAAGAGAGGACCGTAATGCAACATGGTATGGACGCCATTCACCCATGATGTAACCCAGGCACAGGCCCGCCACAGGTCATTTAATTGCACTATGCTTTGTGCAATTACGTCCTGCCATCGGATTGTTGTCCGACTACCGTTTAGCACAACTTTACTTGTCGATCCGAATGGATTTTGCATCATTTCATTTTGGATTATTGTCTATGTTATCGTCACTGTTGGCCATCTCCAAGTAAAGCAAGATCTGGCCAATAGTCATCCCGCTAACCTCTTCTGGAGTCCACCCGAACTCTTTTGCCAGCACGAAGCAGGCGCGCGCAAGTGGTGCCTGTACAAGCTCTTCCAACGCATTGCGTGGTGTGTTGATACCACTGATGGCGTTAATGCGTTCAACAAGAAAACGGGCCAAGCCAGCCGGAAGTCGGATTACGTCATCCAGCTTCAGTTCCGGCTCGACGAGCGCCTGCTGGATCATCAGTGTTGCTGATAGACTATCATCCTTGCGGGAAGCCTTGCCGATGCTTTGGAGGTCACGGACTGTCAGGGGGCGAAGCACTATCCGGTCATCTGTTGATCCATCACCATTTGTGCTCAGTAACTCCGCCGGTACTTCTACATCAAAGGTAAGCGTACTCCCAGCCAGCAGATCCTCAGATGTCAGGGTCATAATAGATTACCCGCCTGCTTCCTGATCCTCAACAGTGATAAAAAGCCCCTTAAAGGTCACGGACTCCATGACGAAGTCATCCTCGGGCAGATTGTAGGCCCAGTTCTCCAGCTTAACGCCGTGGACGGTGATAGTGCTATTTGTTCCTGGTGTGGCAGGATCTTCTGTACGTAATTGCATATTAAAAGAAGGTTGTGGATAGGGTTCACTAGTGCGTTCTGGGACGGCTCCTTGACCTAACAACAACCTTAGTAGTGCACCATTGATGTAAGCCCGGCTCATCTTTCCACTGACGTGGATGTTTCCCGGCCGGAGTTGGGCAGAATGGCGCTTGCCAATCTCATGATACTCTTCCAGTTCGGTCTGGACATAGACTTCGACACCTGTAGCTCGGCCGACAGGGCTGAGCTGGTAGAACTCGATGACTTCATTCGCTGCTTCACCCTCAGGCATCTCTGAGTCAGTGGGTGCTAGAATCAAAGTCGCGTCTGAACCGCGAAAAACATTTGTATTTGCCATTTATTATACCTCCGTTACTTTAGGTACATCACTACGCGGATGTAATCGATGCTGAAGGTGGGCTGAAGGGTCATAGTAACCTGAGCTATACCACGGATCTGCTGATCTCTTGTGGCACTGACGTCCAGCTCATAACTGATCAGCATCTCGCGTTCGATCATAGCTGCCAAGAAACTGTTGACGCTTCCTTTAAGGGCCTGGCGCACCCGGTCATTGTTGAGCTTGCCAATGAAAGGATTGGCTGAAGCGCGTACACCAAACCTGGCGTAATCCACGATGCGCCGGGTTGTGATCTGAGACCATGCCGTGTTTGTTGACGTCGTAAGACCCCGAACGATACGATTAGTCCCGTTTCGCCTCTCCAGAGCCAGTACCCGGCCTAGCAATAGCTGCTCCAGATTGGTACCATTAAAATCCTTCTCCAGCCTTCGGGCGTTGATTGTTTTATTCGTGGGACTGAAATGCGGATCCAGCGAAGAGATACGGCCCGCAACTGCAGCGGCCGTATAGGTCCCCGGCAGTGGAATCTCTCGATTAGCTTCGGAATCCCAGACACGGACACCCGGACCGACGAAGACCAGTCGCCCTTCATCCTGTGCTGGTGCTACTAAGTCGGTCACCTTAGTACTGGATGAGCTGCCGATGATACCAATTCGTTCCCGCTTCATCAGGTCGCCGGATGCGTTCTCAAGGTGACCGATCAATATATCGCTCAGATCAGTGCCCTGACCAGCCAGAACGATGATATGCACGTCCTGGTTCAGTAAAGCATCGAGCCCTGCTTTATACTCATCGGAATCGGCAGTTGCTCCATTTGTGCCGAAGCTAGTCTGTTGCGATGGCTCACCTGTTGGAGGCTCCTGCTTTTCACTCACATTGCCTGTTGCACCGATTGCATCCACTGTGAACAGAGTTGACCCGCCGCCAGTGCTGGACTTGGTACGATAGTTGTAGGATGCATGTTTTCCATTGATGACCTGGGCAAATGCAACGGGAGCTGTAGGCACGTCGCGCCAGACTTCGACCATCTGCTCCAGCTCAAAGGTCACATCTAGGTAACCGTTGACCGCAACGGTCCAGTTGTTGGATGCAGTACTGCGAGCTGAAGCTGTCAACTGGACAGAGCCAGAGCCAACAGGAATCTCAAACACAGCGGCTACGCCAGCAGTCCCATCTTCAGCTGGTGCATTAATAGTGTCGTTATTTATATCGGCATCGGCGCCGTCGTTAATCAACGTAAACAATTCTGAGCCCGCCAACGCTGCGATAAAGCCAGTCGGTGCGCGTAAAACGTTCTCATAGGGCTCAATGGTTCCAGTACCATTGTCAATGGTCACCGTGCAGTGATCACCATCTGCTCCATTCGCCACATTTATGGAAGCGCTGTTCATTTCCGTTCCTGGCTGTTTTGCAGTAAAACGGACTGAACCTGTGCCTGCCGGCAATGCAAAGACCGCTGCCTTAGCATCTTGGCCATCTGTTGTGCGGGTCACAACAGCGCCCACTGCAATCGGCGCATCGCCACTGTTGGTCGCCAAGAAGAGTTTACTGGCAACGTTCACCTGTGAGGCAAACTCGGCAGGGTTTCGGGGTAGGTTCTCCAGTCCCTCCAGTTCCACCCCTCCTGGTCCGCTGAGGACACTCACATTCAGGCTTAGCGTGTAGGGGCCTGTTTTCAGTTTTGCGCGGTCATAGCCCGAGCCCGGTGCGATCGCCTTGATGGTGATGCCGACACTATCGGTTTCCATGGGGTACTCTGATATCTGAGCGCTAGCATTATCAGCTACGCGCACAGCGAAGACTCGCTGTGCGCCATTAGCGTAGGCTAGTTCCATAGCCCGTACGAGGGTCAGAGGGTGATTTTGCTCTTCTGGTTTATCAAATGGGTCATATCGCCCGAAGAATTCTCGAGCTTGCCCGAGGTCAATCGGTCTATACACCGTATCTGGGTCATTGGGATCCGCTAACCTGCCCCTTCGGGCAGTACCAACGATCCCCACATTACCGATAGAAATTGGCCCTGGTCTGATTAATCCTTCAGCCCGAACCTCTATATAGGTTCCAGGTAGTATCATTTCAGGCATTCTACTTCCTCCTTCATTCAATTTTCTCCTTATCTCTTTATTTCTGGTCGATAAATACCAAAAAGAATAAAAAAACGGTATTATTGTGATCTTATCTGGTGTTAATTTATCACTTTCATATACACTATGAATTCGATCTCATTACCGTTTTCACCTAAGAAACG
>DAOWLL010000213.1 GCA_030641945.1 Gammaproteobacteria bacterium
GCGTACCTGGATGCCGTACGCCTCGTCCTGTACGAGTTGCCGCCGGGCTGGCAGATGGTGCTGGATGAACGCCTGTCCGTGCTGGGCCCTGAGCCCACTGGTGAGCCGCGTTTTTTCCGGAACGAGATGCTTCCGGACCGGGCAGTCAACGCCCGGGGCGAGGATGTCACAGCCAGGCTGGCCCACGCCGACCTGCAGGCCGCGCCCGTGGGCCCGCTGGGCCCCCGGGTCCTCGGTCGTCTGGCCGGAGAGCACAGCATCACCCTCGAGTTTCCCCGGCCACTGGACGCCAGTGCTGGACAGCCCCTGCTCGTGATCGACGGGTGGGTGGAGTATCCCTATTCACAAACCATGTTCGCCGCCTGGCAGGCCGGCGCCGATTATCAGGCCCCGTCACTCGATGCCCGGGGCGAGGACGGCCGCTGGCAGCCGGTGCTGCAGCAGTTCGGTTATCCCGCCGGTATGCCCCGTCGCATGTCCGTACCGCTTGAAAACCTGCCGGCCGGCACCCGGCACCTGCGGCTGCGCACCAACCAGGAGATCTACTGGGACCGGATTGCCGTGGCCTATGCCGAGCCACTGGCCGGTGTGCAACGCCGGGAGCTGGCGCTGCGCCAGGCCCGGGTCGCGGATACCGGTTTCCCGTTGCGCACGACCGGGTCCCAGCGTTTGCCTCACTATGACTATGCCCGCCGTTCCCCGTTCTGGGACACGCGGCACATGAAGGGGTTCTATACCGAATTCGGCCCGGCGGAGGTGCTGGTGGAACGTGTTGATAGCGCCGTGGCAATCATCGGCCCGGGCGAGGAACTGCATCTCGAATTCGAGGCACCGGAGAACGCGCCCCCACAGGGCTGGAGCCGCGCCATCGTCCTGGAGAGCAACGGCTGGGCCAAGGACATGGACCTCTATACCCGGGACGGGGACACCCTTGCACCCCTGCCGCTAAGCGGAAAGCCGTCGGTTCACCGGGACCATCTGCACGAGCACTTCAATACCCGCTACCGGGCCGGGCTGTAATCCGGAAATAGTGGGATCAGATCACAGTTTTCGCTAACATTAGTAACAATTGTGACCTAACCCCGCTTAATTGCTACTTAATCCGAGACCCCAATAATTCGTTAATACTTGACCTAAATCAGTATCTCCTCATTCAGAAGGGTGAGGATATTAAAAAGGAGGGTTGATTATGAATTTTCTGACATTAATGGTTATTCTGGCACTAATTGTTGCCGTGGCTGCATTAATTTGGGGTGTAAGCTCAATGGCGCATGGTGGATCCTATGACCGTGAACATAGCGAGCAGATCATGTTCACCCGCATAGGGGTACAGGCCGTTGCTTTTGCCCTGATAGTTATCGCATTGATTTACTCTATCGTCTGACTGGCGGGAGTAAATGTGAGAAAAAGGGGAGTGCGGCCGAGCAAGGTCGATAATTCTAGCGGGTGAGACACCCGTTCCGGCAAGGCAGGTCAGCCACCGGATAGCAAACATCGGGCAGGCGGAGGCAACTCCAAATGTTAAGCACGATGGGCGCAAGGCAACAGGCCGTAAGCGTAAGCTGAAGTGATTTAGCCTCGTAAGTATCCACACAAGCAGGGCGACAGGTTTCCCCTCCTGGAAGCCAATATTCTATGATGCGCATGACAAGTATTATAGAGCTGCTTCGGGGTTGTAAAGCATGGCATGTTGACCATTAGGAATGATCGGCAACTCGGGAGATCCTGTGCTGTCTTTCAAAGAAGAGAAGTAATAAAAGATGACGGAGGGATTAAATATTGACCAAGTCAAAAGATTGGTTAAAAAATAATCCCTCCGTCACCTTTATACGCGCATTGTAATATGCACAATGAAAGACCCTATGGTCTTCTACCCTTTATTCGATGCAGCAGACAGAGGTGAGCATTCTTGAATAGCGCGGATAAACAAGGAAAGATCCTTGGATTTGCCCATAAATTCATGCCGGGCCTCAAAAACTTTACCCGCTATGATCGGTCCTGGTTGCACCATGACCTGGGAGCAGGCCTATCCGTGGCAGCTATTGCGCTTCCTGTTGGTATTGCTTATGCGGACCTCGCAGGTGTTCCGGCAGTTATCGGCATGTACTCAGCCATCTTTCCGCTGCTGGCCTACGCGCTGTTCGGATCTTCACGACAATTGATGACCGGTCCAGATGCGGCGACCTGTATCATCGTTGCAGCAAGTCTTGGGCCATTGGCTGGTGGAGATCCCGAGCGATATCTCGCACTGATGGTAGTTCTGTCACTTATGACAGGCATATTGTTCGTGTTTGCGGGATTCTCGCGACTGGGTTTTATCGCCAATTTTCTGTCGCAACCGATTCTCACTGGATACCTTAATGGCATCGCGCTCATTATCATCGTTGGTCAACTCCAGAAGCTGTTCGGCTATTCCGGCGAGGCAGAGGAATTTTTCCCAAAACTGGCTGAATTTATCGACAAGTTCAATCACTCGCATCTACCCACACTGGTTCTCGGTCTCAGTCTTCTTACTGTCTTGATTGCCCTTCGTCGAATAGCACCCAAACTACCGGCTGCCCTTATTGTTGTGATCGTTGGAATCGCCGTGGTGATGATGCTTGGTCTTGATCAAAGCGGTGTTGCTATACTCGGAAGTGTTCCAGCAGGGCTACCTTCCTTCCATTTTGTCGCTTTTGAACCAGGCACATATACATTGCTTCTTGACGATGCGGCTGGCATCGCCCTGGTCAGTTTTACCAGCGGTGTGCTGACGGCCAAGAGCTTTGCACGACGTAATCGCTATGAGATAGATACCAACCAGGAACTGATCGCCTTCGGCAGCTGCAATATCGTCTCCGGACTCGCTCAGGGCTTCCCGGTAACCGGTGCAGATTCACGAACCGCAGTAAATAATGCCATGGGTGGTAAAACCCAGCTGGTTGGGATTGTGGCAGCTGGTTCTATGCTTCTTGTCCTGTTCTTTTTGACTGAGCCGCTTGGTTATGTGCCCACCGCTGCACTGGCCGCAGTGATTATGGTGTCAGCCGTGGGGCTGTTTGACTATAAGGAGTTGCGCGACCTGTATGAAATAAGCCATCGTGAGCTTCTGCTCTCGATCGGAACCACGGTGGGAGTACTGATACTTGGTGTGCTTCCTGGAGTATTGCTTGCCGTAGCCTTGTCACTCTTCTGGTTGTTGACAGTGACGTCCCGGCCTCACGACGCGGTACTAGGCCGTGTGAAGGGAATAAAGGGTTTTCATGACATTGAGGATTACCCTGAAGCGACCACGATACCTGGGCTGATTCTGTATAGATTTGATGCAAATGTGGTGTTTTACAATGCTGATCACTTCAGAGATCGTGTGCGTGCAGCAATTGCCGCAGCTGACACACCCGTAGAATGGGTAGTAATTGATGCCAGCTCAATCAATGTTGTTGATATAACCGCAGTTCAAAAATTCGACGAGCTACGTGAGGAACTGTCTGCTCAGGATATCGTGCTCGCCACTGCGCGTTCAAAACAAAGTCTGTTGAAGCATTTTAATCATGAGTGGGGGGGTAAGCGCCGAGAGACCTATGCGAAATATCGCTTTGACACTATCAAGTCAGCCGTGCGTGCTTTCAATAACAGACCAAAAGGGTCACCCATCAGGATAGAATAAAAAGGGCCAGTGACAAATGAGAAGTATTAGCGTTACAGATGCTGTAATAACGGATTAAAGGCGTCAGACCCCGGATTGTATGTGTGCTGATCCAGAAACTTCCCATTTACATCCAAATGAGTTAAAAAGAAATCTTCATAAGGAATGGAATTTTATCGAGATAGCGTTCGTAACAGATTGCATCAGCTAATTCATATCGGGTAAACATGTTCTGTGTAAATTCTGAAATGAAGAGGCAGATATCTGGTACTCATCATATTTCTGAGTTCATTAATCACGGGCTCATCAATTGAAAAATAAATTTATACGCTAGTGGTTTCAGGGGAGAGGTGAGTGTAGTTAGGCTAATCATTAACAGGGATCCATTAAAGACCAATCGGGGGATAACAAAAATGAATAACACAAGTTTATATAACAGGATAGGCTGCATGAAACTGGAAGATTTAGAAAGTTTTATTGCAAGCAATGGCTGGAAATGCCAGCACTGCGATAACCATGAGTTCGAAATAGAAGAATATGCGGATACCGACTGGTGCGCTGTATCGGCAACGCCGTATGTTACATATAAAAAAAAGAAAGAGCGGTATTCTGAGTGTGGAGCCGGTTTTCCCGCGTACACGATACTGTGCTCGAAGTGCTTTGCTACCACTAAGTACCATGCCGTCAAGATTGCAGAAGCCATAGAAACGAAATCAAAAGATTGGCCTGCTCCCAAGATCGTGGAAACTTCATAGATTTGACTATCATTTGCCATGCAAGGTGCCGGAGTCGGGAAACCGGCTTCGGTACCTGGCCTGTGCATGACTAAAGGCACAAAAAAATGAGGTCAAATAATAATTGTTTCTAATATTAGAGTTAATTGTTCTTTGACCCGGTTTTA
>DAOWLL010000573.1 GCA_030641945.1 Gammaproteobacteria bacterium
ACTATAAACTAAGTCTCTGTACTCATTTAATTTAAGCTCAGTGGAAGCGCGTCTATCAGAAAATTCGTTAACTGCCCCATCCTGAAATAAATACAGTGTAAAGTTTTTATACGTTTGGGATTGTAATGACTTCAACAGAATTTCTACATATTCTGATCTGTCCAACCCTATTATACAAATTGGAAAGTTCACTCAAAATACTCCTTGTACTCATTTGAAATAAATTTATCAGAAGGGCTCCTTAGTTCTGACAATGATCCGATTTTCCATTATCAACGATGGCAGGCCAACCTGCGAATTCTTGGTGTCGAGGAGATTAAGTCCATCCCGCATACCCCTGTGTCACATCCCTTCATTGAGCGACTGATTGGAACGATTCGCCGCGAATACCTTGATCGCGTCTTCTTTTGGAATGCGCAGGATCTTGAACGAAAACTCGCCATATTCCTACAGTATTACAACCATAAACGTGTTCATCAGTCTCTGCATGGGAACACGCCTGCTGAAGCTGGCGGTGCGCATCAACCGCTAGCCGCAAAACTCAGCAACTATTCATGGACGTCGCACTGCAACGGACTTTTTCAGACCCCAGTTGCTGCATAAATAGGAATTCGCCAAGGACAGGTTGGAAATCCACCGAATACGGGGTTTATACTTTCTATACGCTAATATGTTCATGAGACAGCCATTTTTTTAAACGCTGCTCTTCACAGCGTATTTCTTCACTATTAATCAGGCCGCGCTGAAATGCTATGGCAACAGCTCTCGATCTCGGGTTCATTACTTCGCAGGTGTTTTCCATGTTATGGAAGCGTTCAATATTGAGTTTCTGGTATAGTAATTTAAGTCTGCTCTGTACGCCTCGCCGAGACAGATAATGACGTTGTGCGATGACATTATCAGTTAACCCTAGTGCTATATCTATCAATACTTCATATTCGGCATCTGTAATATTGTCTGTTGTACGTTGTCCGCGCGCCTGAACTGAGCGTATCTTCGGGTCAATCCAGCACTGACTTTCATGGAAAACCTGGTGTACTGCTTTATTTATAATCTCTGATGTATTGTCTTTTAAAATATAACCATATACCGTATCAGGTGGAATAATCTGTGATAGAGACCTGAGATAGATTTCGTCTTTATAGTGTGACCAGAAGACTATTCTTGTGTCCGGCTTCAAAGCCCAGACAATTTTTGCTAATTCTATGCCATTCAACTTTGGCATCTGGATATCACTAATAATGCATTGCGTATCTCGCTGTTTGATTAGATCTGCAACTTGCTCACCATCAGCAACCAATGTCAATTCATAATCACTTAGAATACTGTCAAGAAACTCACGGTCACGTGCTGAATCTTCAGCAATGATAACGGGTAGTTTTGGTAAGGCTGTGTTCATTTTTCAAGCTGCAAGGTTAGTAGAAAATGTGTGCCTGCTGATGTTTCACTCTGTGACCAGCTGCTTTTTGCATGAATAATACGACTTCTGGCTGTAATATTTGTTATGCCATGTTTGAATGCTGTAGGTTTGTCAGAAAACCCCACGCCATCATCAATAACGCGTAGTAATAATCTGTTTGCTTTCATGGATAATTCAACATCACAGTTATGTGCATGTGCATGTTTGATCACATTGTGAACGACTTCTTTCAAAATACGGAACAGATGTAATTGAGCAACCTCTGATATCTTGCCATCATCCCAGTTATTCAGGTTAAAACGAATTGCTAGCTCGGGCGTCTGTTGGTTGATTGTATTGCACCATGAGCGTGCTGCCTCACCAAGGCCAAGTATATTAATTGACTGTGGGTGAAGGTCTTCGATAATGTCACGTATG
>DAOWLL010000135.1 GCA_030641945.1 Gammaproteobacteria bacterium
CTGTAAATCGTATTGGTTTTGAAGTTGACCAGCATGTAGTCGTTCGTGCCGCGTGAGTTGATCCGGGCCATTTTCTCATTGGTCTGGAATTGGGACTTGGTGTTGTCATATTTGATTTCTATTACGGTATCTGCTGGTGCTGTTGTGGTGGCAAAGATGAAGGCGAGGGAGCTGAGCCATGTTCTTTTTTTCATTTATTTTACCTGGTGGCTTTTTATATTTGTACGGGCGGTGGTGCGGCAAATTCTAGCGTATTGCATGAGTCGAATAAAACGGCTGTGATTTAAACCATATCATTTTCCCGTTAACAGCGTATAGAGCGACTTGATTTTGCTGGCTACAGCCTCAACCCAGGTGACCTTGTAATATTTACGGTCTATCATGGATATCTCATCCGGACTACGGCCGTGATACTTGTGTTTTATCCATGCATTGTAATCGAACTGTTTGGCAACTTTATAACGGTACTGGTTAAATGGATGGAATCCCTGCTTCTTTATCACGGCAGCGCCAAAATCCAGTATGCAGGGGCTTTCATCGGTTTTGACGAGCAAGTTGTCTTTGCGTTTCAGATCCATATGAGCAACGCTTTTTGAATGCATTGTTCTTATTTGATCAAACAGCCTGGCGTGAAATTCTTCCTCGTCCAGCGGGCGCTTTTTGCGTATGGTTCTGCCATCGATGAATTCCAGAACAAGGTATTGATCATCGATCAGGCCATAGCAGTCGGGTGCACCATCGAAATCGCCCAGTTTTTTGTAGGCTTCATATTCATGTCTTAGCATGCGCAGATGAAAAGTGCGTGCAAGGCCTTTGCCATGAGGTACCTTGATTACATATCTATTGTTTTCATCTTCATAGTACAGGGTCTGGCCCTGGTAGCCGGCGGCGAGTATGTTTGCACCGGTTGCAATACTTTCTTCAATCCACTGTTTTAGCGCAGTTTCATCAAGATGTTGCATATGTCTTCCATGGTGTTAAAGCCCGGGTGTTATAACTTGGTGATCAGTAAGTACATGAAACCGATCAGGTAGAGAATGATAACGGGCTCACCATTTTTGAACAAACTCTGTTTGAACGACCATTCACTGCTGGTGGAGCCTGCCTTGTTCACCAAAGAAGGGATCAGTGCATGTATGTTCTTGCTCCAGTTCTGCCATTCTTCGCCAAAAATACCATTCAACTTGGCATCTTCATACGATATTGCTGGTGGATAATAGAACAGGATTAAAAACACCATTAATGCGTACGCCCACCAGAGGTTGGTTGCCATGGAGAAGCCAAGCAATATCAGGATGTTGCCGACATAAAGAGGGTGTCTGACATAGGCGTATGGGCCATCGGTGGCGAGAACCTTGTTTTTCTTCACGTGTCCGGATGCCCATAAGCGAATCAGGGCGCCGACGATTGCAACAACGCTACCTGCAATCAGCAATTCCCGCGTTGGTTGTCCAAAATAGCTGACCAAGGGGACAAACAGAATAGCAAACCATTGTCTTGATTGTTCGTGATAGCGCAGCGGGCGAATTATCTTGTTGAGGCCGCGTGCCTCGGGCATGGAGTCGGTGCGTCCCATAATCCTGTTCTGTCAATATTAAAAGTTACAGGATTATATACCATTCAGTCTAATGTAACGGCGCGCAGTTGTTCTGCGGCATCTTCCGGGCTGATAGTACTGACAAAAAGGCCTGATCCCAGTTCAAAACCCGTCGGGATACTCGTGCGCGGGCAAATTTCCAGGTGCCAGTGATAGCTGGGCGGGCAGTCTGCACAGGTCTCGCCGTGAGGCTGTGAATGCAGAAAGAAGTTGTACTGCGCACCGCCGATAACATGGTCCAGGCGCTTCATGGTGCGTTTCAATACAGCCGCAAAGTCCTCCATGTCATCGTCAGAGCTGTTGATGAAATCGCTCTGATGTTTCAGCGGCAGGATATGCACTTCCCACTCGTAACGGCTGGCAAAGGGCTTGATTGCGATGAACTTCTCGCCACGCTCGACCACGTACTGTCCAACATCGATTTTGCGGCGTATTTCACCTGAATTGCGGTCATAGATAGTCGCTTCGAAGGTAAGCGCTTCGTCGATCATTGCGCAAAAGATGCACTGATGGTGTTTCTGGAAGTAATTCCTGCTGTGCATGATTTCGTTGTACACATTTTCAGGAATAACGGGCATTGCAATGATCTGGCTGTGCGTGTGCTTGATGCTGGCACCTGCTGCTTCTCCGAAGTTCTTGAATACAAGCACATAACGTATGCGTTCATCGGATTCATAAAGCTGCTTCATGCGGGCACGGTAAGTCTGGAACAGTATTTGCAAGTGCGATACATCCATCTCGTGGATAGCGATACCGTGGTTACTGTGGTCGATGATCACTTCATGGCGGCCATAACCTTCGATCGCCTGCTGCAGGCCAAAATTGATACCCGAGTCAATGCGGTCATCACCCAGAACAGGGTAGAGGTTTTCTACAATGCGGATTTGCCAGTCCTGTTCGTCAGGGACGGCAAGAATCGTCGGCGGTGTCTTGTCTTCATTACCCGTACAGAAAGGGCACCTGTCAACATGGGCTTCTGCTTTTCGTTCCATGCGCTCTTCAGCGTCGCGCGGGCGCATACCGCGTGCTGTGGCTACCAGTACTGACTCACTCGGTACGATAGGATTGATACGAATCTCACGGACGATTTCTTCAGTGTCAGACACAACAATACCTGCTGATAAACATATGAATGGCTGGATTTTACCCTATCAGAAGAAAGGTTTAAGTCCCCGGAATGGATAGATTTGTGTATTAGCCAGAATAGTCAGAAATGTACTCTCGCAACAGATACTGCCAGTATCATGTATGAACTACTGCAAGTAATACAATAACCCCTGCGTCTCCGCACCTGCGGTGAAAAATAATATTAGATGCAGGAAGACGGTAGGGCTCTGCCCACCATTGTTACATAGTGGTCCCAGGCTAGCGGTGGGCAAAGCCCACCCTACGGGGCTGAGAGCAATCAGGTAGACACAAGATGCAAACATGTTTTCTCGCGAAGCCGCCAGCATCGCAAAGGAGTATTAATAAAACGATATTATTTCATGGCACTTTTGCGCTGCCTGCTCCTTTGCGAGCGAACAGGCCGTTAAGCATCTGATATAGGCCGGTTTTGCTTATTCGATATCTGGCAGTTACTGCCGGATCACGTGTGAATAAGCACAGATTAATGCGGTGGTGATTAGCGAGCGGCCAGGGGTGAGGGCCCTTCAATTAATTTAGACCTGGCCCGCATATTGCATAAAGGCGAACGCACAACGATTAATCCTTATCGAGTTTTCAATGAGCTACCGCAAAATAAACAAGTTTATTACGGTTACACTTTGTCCTATTTGGTTTTATGAACAATATTTTGTCAGGAACAAAATATCGCGTTAGCCCCGAAGGGGTGAGTCTCATGGATGAGACGAACAACCTGGCGGCGCATCTTGAACGATCCCCCTTGATCCATAGCTATGGCTATGAATCCGCGGGCGATCGTCCAACCTGCTTTACCAGCCTGCCCATAAAATCCAAATCCTTCATGCAATATGCAGGCTAGTACAGTTTTGATATCCTGCTACTATATAAATTATGAAGATCAAAGAAAATTACGGATGTGAAGACGTCGAGCCGCGAGGATTCGTGAGCTTGATGGATTTGTATGAAAATAATTTTCTTCGCTTTAGAAAGCTGGTGCCTGAGCTGAACGTGCTTGAAGAAAATGCCTATTCACGCATTAATGGTTGCATGGGCTTGCATATATCAGTGCTCGACCGCTCACGTTTCACCACGACATTGCGCATGACCTATCATTTCACAGAAGGGTCCTGCCTGTATGCAGAGCCCGACCTGAAGCTTCGGGTCTACCATGATGCGCGCCTGGTCGAGGTGCTGTCAGGTCACCTCAAACACGGAAGACAGAAACTTGAGCATTTACCTGCCGATGCAAAGATAGAGAAATGGAAACTGAACCGGTTTTTGTATAAATGGCTGGGGTTTTGTCTTCACCAGGGACATCAGTTTCAGAGTGAATCCGCTGCTGGTTTCAATGAGTCTGCAGCATCCGGCGCCGCTGTTTAAATCCATTCGAAATCCCCCTGTAAACGGCCGATAAACCTCCGTAAAGCGTATAACAGCGTGCAGACAGGCTGCAAAACATGGTATCATGCGTCGTTTTATGACACGCAAAATAGATCGCGCTACACAAACGGAACATATCGGCTAAATGGCTGAATTCGCAAAAGAAATTTCCCCGGTTAATCTAGAAGACGAAATGCGTCAGTCCTATCTGGACTACGCTATGAGCGTCATTGTTGGCCGTGCGCTGCCGGATGTGCGTGATGGTCTTAAGCCGGTGCATCGCCGGGTACTGTATGCGATGAACGTGCTCGGCAATGACTGGAACAAGCCCTATAAAAAATCAGCGCGTGTGGGCGGTGATGTTATCGGTAAATATCACCCGCATGGTGATACGGCTGTATACGACACGATTGTGCGTATGGCGCAGCCATTCTCTCTTCGCTATATGCTGGTCGATGGTCAGGGTAACTTCGGTTCAGTCGACGGTGATGCGCCTGCAGCGATGCGTTACACCGAAGTGCGCATGTCAAAAATTGCGCATGAACTGCTGGCTGACCTGGACAAGGAAACCGTCGATTTTAATGATAACTATGATGGTTCTGAATCTGAACCATCTGTGATGCCAACACGTGTACCTGAACTGTTGATCAACGGTTCATCAGGTATTGCAGTTGGTATGGCTACCAACATACCACCGCATAATCTCAATGAAGTAGTCAATGCCTGCCTGGCGATGATAGACAATCCGGACGTCACCATCGAAGGACTTATGGAGCACATACCGGGTCCTGATCTGCCGACTGCTGCAATGATTAACGGTTCCAAAGGCATTCGTGAGGCCTATCGCACCGGCAGAGGGCGCATGTACATGCGTTCCAGGGCAGAAATAATTACCAATGAAAAAAAGGGCAAGGAAACCATCATCGTAACGGAATTACCCTACCAGGTTAACAAGGCGCGTTTGATCGAGCGTATTGCGGAACTGGTCAAGGAGAAACGCATTGAAGGTATTACCGAACTGCGTGATGAATCAGACAAGGACGGCATGCGCATTGTGATTGAACTGCGCCGTGGTGAAGTAGGCGATGTCGTGCTTAACAATCTGTACAAGTTGACTGCGATGCAATCTGTGTTTGGTATTAACATGGTTGCACTGGTGGATGGGCAGCCACAAATACTCAATCTGAAACAGATTCTTGATGCTTTTATTCGTCACAGGCGTGAAGTTGTAACCCGCCGTACTATTTTTGAGTTACGTAAAGCCAGAAACCGCGCGCATGTGTTGGAAGGACTTGCCGTCGCGCTAACGAACATTGATGAAGTCATTGAGCTGATTAAAAAGTCAGCCAATCCTGCGGAAGCCAAAGCCCAGTTGATAGCAAGGGCATGGCAGCCGGGTGCAGTGATGGACATGATCACGCGTACGGGTGCTGATTCATCCAGGCCGGATGATCTGGAACCGCAGTATGGACTCAAGGACGATGGTTACTATTTATCCGAGGTGCAGGCCCAGGCTATCCTTGATTTAAGACTGCATCGCCTCACGGGTCTTGAGCAGGACAAGATACTGGGCGAGTACAGGGAAATACTGGATCTGATCAAGGA
>DAOWLL010000409.1 GCA_030641945.1 Gammaproteobacteria bacterium
CTATGAACCCAACAACGCTATGCAGTTTTTGGGGGAATTTCAGCGGCCACTTTGCCCGATTGACCTGTAACCATAGCTATGGCTATGCCCATTGTTTGGTTTTCATGGGGCCAATCGAACTTGTGACTCACTGACTGATTTTATAAAATATACCCCATTGTCTGCATTCTCATGCAATATGCGGGTTAAATACATGGTCCATATCGGTGACATGAATCAGGCACAGACTTACCGCAGAAAAATACTCACACACCAGGTTGAAACTTGAGCCTCATTCACTCAGACAATCGTTCAGCATTATTACCTCTGAATACCGTTCTATTCCCTGGCTGCACACTACCCTTGCAGATATTCGAACAACGTTATCTGCGCCTGATCAAAACCTGCTTGCGTAATAACCACGGCTTCGTGGTCATACTTATCAGCGCCGGCAAGGAAGTCGGCGACACCCCTGAAACGTACAGCGTTGGCACTTATGTTGAAATTATCGATTGGGAAATGCTGGAAAACGGGCTGTTTGGTATAACCATCGAGGCCAAACACCGGGTACGGGTCAGCAATCCCTGCGCGCAGGATGACGGCCTCATGACAGGAGAGATTGAAACACTGCCCCTGGCCGATGCCGCAGATATTGACTGTGTTACCCAGCTGCCGGACCTGGTGGACACGCTCAAGCTACTCGAACAGCACCCCTACATTGAAAAACAGGCAATGGAAATTGATTACAGCTCGACACAGGATGTTTGCCATAAATTATCTCAGCTGCTTCCGGTTGACCCGCTGGTAAAACAAAGTTTGCTTGAAATCAACAACACTGCAGAAAAAATCGATAGACTTAGAGAACTGATTCAACAAATACAATATTAGCCATGCATACAAAACAACTCTACGAATACAAAGTCTGGGACCTGCCAACAAGGCTGTTTCACTGGATCAACTTCACCGCCGTAATTATGCTGATCTTTGTAGGCCTGGTCATGCTGTTCAAGAAAGAACTCGGCATCACCAGCGTTGATGCAAAAATTGGCCTTAAAACGGTGCACGTAATTATTGGCTATATCTTTGTTGCCAACCTGGCAATAAGGATATTCTGGGGATTCGTCGGTAACCCGTATGCACGCTGGCGCTCACTTCTCCCTTCCAGCGGACATATGGAGTCCATTCGCAGCTATATAAAGTCAGTCAAACAGGGCGAACCGTTGCAGTATGCGGGGCACAACCCATTGGGGCAGCTCGCCGTTGTCATCATATTTCTATGCCTGATTACCATGGCTGTAACAGGTCTCATCCGTGCCGGCACCGATATATATTATCCACCTTTCGGCTCGATTGCCGCCGAATATGTCGCCCAGCCCGGCGTTGACCCTGACAGCCTCATTCCCTATGACACATCTGCCGTCGACAAGGAAAAATATGACGCCATGAAGGCGTTCAAAAAGCCTTTCGGCACCATACATATTTACACTTCGTACTTTCTGATGTTTCTCATCATCGTGCACATTACGGCTGTTATACGAGTTGAGATAAATGAGGGCGGCGGTATAATTTCCGCCATGTTTAGCGGCAACAAGTACCTGCGCGATAAAGCCAGTGATACTGATGACCAGGCCTGATCACCCAGTCTGATCACATACCATATCACTCTGAGAAACCAATTTTGAGCTTGAGACACTTCTGATGGCGTGGTGGGGAAAAATTATTGGCGGCGCCTTCGGCTTCATGCTGGGCGGCCCCCTGGGTGCAATGCTGGGTGCTGCGCTCGGCCACAACTTTGACAAGGGACTGAAACTCTCGGATGAAGTCGGCGGCTTTGGATCTGGTGGCCAGGAGCGTGTACAGGCGGCCTTCTTTACTGCCACCTTCTCGATCATGGGCCACATTGCAAAAGCAGACGGCAATGTTACTCAAGCAGAAATTGCCAACACCGAAGCCATCATGGCACGCATGCAGCTCGACGCACAACAGCGCAAGGCCGCGATAAAACTGTTCAACGAGGGCAAGGCAGACAACTTCCCCCTGCATGATGTACTGGTGCAATTCCGCCAGGAATGTCACCGCCGTATCAGCCTTATCCAGATGTTTCTTGAGATACAGATCAGCACGGCTTTCTCTGATCAGAAACTGCACCCGGCAGAAAAGAACATTCTCTATAAGATCGCCGATGAACTTGGTGTTTCCCGCCAGCAGCTTGACCACCTGTTCCACCTTGCCGGCGGTGTTGCCTCGCCTAAAACGGAAAAAGCCGCGATTAAAGAAGCTTATGAGATATTAGGCGTATCAAAAGATGCCCCGGATGCTGATGTGAAAAAGGCCTACCGCCGCTTAATGAACCAGCACCATCCTGATAAACTCGTATCCAAAGGGCTTCCTGAAGAAATGATGAAACTGGCGAACGAGAAAACCCAGCAAATCAAGGAAGCCTACGACCGTATCAAGAAATCACGACAGTAACTGGCTATGGAAATCAACGGACCTTTTAAGATCGGCACCCTGCAAAACGACATGGGCGGCCAGGAACTGCAGCTGGATTTCACAGCCGAATTCAGGGCGATGAATATGGCACAGCAGGCTGATGCCTTTCAGAATTACATCAACAGCCTGATCAATGAAATCAGCCGCCTTGATGAAAAAGATGCTGACCGCCAGGGCATGCTTACTATCCTGCAG
>DAOWLL010000560.1 GCA_030641945.1 Gammaproteobacteria bacterium
CTGATAAATTCTTCATGCAGGTAGTGATCAAGTCCATGATGTCCGGCTTCATCTACAACAGCGCGTATCGCTATTTCATTGGTGCCAATAACATGGGTACTAACCGGTTTAATTATTTCCGAACGCTGGCCGTCATTAAGCAGCTGTGACTGCAGCCAGTCATCGCTGTCATGCTCATTATCATTCGATTGCATCAGCAAACCTGATCCTATAACTGCAGGGTCATTACCCTGCACATCGGATATGATCAACTGCGTGCACTGCAAATGCTGTATATAGTGCAACAAACCACCGCCTTTAATTGTTGAGAACATCTTGCGCCAGGCATTCATTGCATGAATATCCTTGCCTGAGGCGAGCAGGTACTGGTTTATTTGCTGCAATTGCAATAGAGACAGGCCCTCGACTGGAACTTCAATCATGCTTGAGGCGCCGCCTGATATCAGCACCAGTAATGTCGATTGTTGAGGAATACCATGCAGGTATTGTAATAGCGCATCACCCGCATCGAGAGAAGACTGGTCAGGCACAGGATGCGCCGACTCGACAATATGTACCTTGTTATTACCTCGTAGTTCACGCGTGACCATTATTCTGGCAGTGATGAGCATGGCGCTGTTGACTGAATGCTGGCTGTCTAATACACCTTGAAGCATCGCAGATGCAGCTTTGCCAATGGCTATACAATGAGTAAATGTTGAAGATGGATTTTCACGGCACCACTGCTGAACCAGACGGCGTCCATCGACTGAATCAACAGCTGTTTCATACAGATGGACGAGCAGTTCTCTAGAGGTGAGTTCAGTCATAAACAATCACGACGTAGGAGCGACTTTAGTCGCGAATGGTCCAAGTTCGCGACTAAAGTCGCTCCTACAGTCACGTAGCCTGGATGGAGTGCAACGTAATCCGGGGATTTATTAAAAACCTTTTTCACCACAGAGGCACAGAGGTCACAGAGGTTTTTTTGTGTAAAACGTTATACTCGAATATATTGCTGGCATTGTTACTTGTTATGAATGTAATCATAATGCAAATAATATATTTTCCTCTGTGTGCTCTGTGCCTCTGTGGTGAACAGGGTTTGGGCGTATCTGTTCAACAGATTTCCCGGATTACAGAATACGTCCATGTATTCTGCCCTTCGGGCCAGCCAGAGGCTGTTCAAATTCGATCCAATCGAATTTAGTACACTTCGTTTCATCCGGGCTACACAACCATTCGCGGCTGAAGCCGCTCCTACGGGTGCATGAAAACGTATGACCTGGCTTATGCCATGCCCCTGCTCAAGTCGTTCTTGATGTCCTCAATATCTTCAAGACCTACAGCGATGCGAATCAGGCCATCAGAGATGCCGGCATCCTGGCGCTGTTCCGGTGTCAATCTTCCATGCGTGGTTGTGGCCGGATGCGTAATCGTGGTTTTGGCATCACCCAGGTTGGCGGTGATTGAAATCATGCGCGTGGCGTCAACCAGGTTCCAGCCTGCCTCCTTGCCGCCCTTGAGTTCAAACGAAACGATACCGCCAAAACCGCTTTGCTGCTGCTTTGCCAGCGCATGCTGAGGATGGCTTTCGAGGCCGGGGTAGTACACCCTCTCAACCACGGCCTGCCGCTCCAGCCATTGCGCCAATGCCAACGCATTAGCGCTGTGCGCCTGCATGCGCAGTTGCAGTGTTTCCAGGCCCTTGAGGAAGACCCAGGCATTGAACGCGCTCATGGTCGGTCCGGCCGTGCGCAGGAAACCGTAGACAGCGTCGCCGACAACATCCTGCGTTCCGCAACCGGCGCCGCCCATGCAGCGCCCCTGACCATCAATATACTTGGTTGCAGAGTGAATAATGATATCTGCCCCCAGCGCAATCGGTTGTTGCAATGCCGGCGTGCACAAGCAG
>DAOWLL010000323.1 GCA_030641945.1 Gammaproteobacteria bacterium
CACCTATAATGGCACCGAAGAAGACCGGCCGCTTTTCAGCTTCAGGTTCGACAATTTCGTCCAGATCGACCTCGCCTACCATTTCTAGAAGAAGCCGATTTCGAACAAAAACCCCGCTACATGTGGCTATACTCAGTAAATAGCCACAACAAGTTACCGGTGTTTATTATGCCTGGTCTTAGATCATGCACCTTAGTCATTGTTTTTCTATTGAGCGCATCAACGAGTAATGCCGCCAGGTGCATTTATATTTCCTCTTACCATAAGGGTTATGCCTGGTCTGACGGGGTGGAACGCGGCCTGCTCAAGACACTGGACGGCAAATGCGAGATCACCACATTCAATATGGACAGCAAGCGTTTTAAAGACGAGGCGTCGATACAGCAAGCCGCGCTCGCCGCCAGGAAACTGATCGACGAAACACAGCCGGATGTTGTCATCGCATCGGACGACAATGCATCAAAATACCTGGTCGTTCCCTATTACAAGGATGCAGATATACCGTTTGTATTTTGCGGCATCAACTGGACAGTTGAGCAATATGGATATCCATTCTCAAATGCAACCGGCATGATTGAGGTTGCGGCAATCGAACCCATGTTTGACAAGGCCGCTGCTATCACTGGAAAAATAAAGCATGCCTACTACATCGGCGCTGACACATTGACAGAAAAGAAAAACCTGCAGCGATTTAAAACAGCAGGCAAAAAAAACAACATAAAAATAACCAGTCGACTGGTCTATTCCAGGTCTGCCTGGATCAAAGCCTATAAAGATGCCCAACAGGCTGACCTCATCATCATCGGCAGCAACGCAGGCATTAATAACTGGGACAGGGAAATAGTACAGGATGCCATTTATCCAATATCCACAACACTTAGCGCCACAAACCATGGCTGGATGATGCCCTACACCATGTTCGGGATGACAAAAGTACCGGAAGAACAAGGCGAATGGGCCGCCAGGGTTGCAATAGAAATAATGAATGGCACAAAACCATCAGATATCCCCATTATCCCCAATCGTAATTTCGATATTATCGTAAACAATTCACTCGTTGATATCGCAAAAATCAAGCTCCCCGAATTTATCAAGCTCAAGGCACAGCCTTACCACTGATGAACAGCCTGCAGCCGACCTTTGAGAAACCATATCGTCACGTCAATGTATGGCTGGGTATCATTTGTATATCAATACTAATTCTCATGGTGGTACTGGTGCTCAACAACAGTATAAAAACCATCGAGGAGCAGCTCAGAGACAATGCTCAGCTGGTATTTCAGAATACACAGGAAGCACTGCATGCTGGAGAACACGTACTTGACGGTTACCAGGCCTATTTCAAAACAGTCGATGTTGTTGATTACCGAAAACTTGAAGAATATTCACGCGCAATCAGAAAGGATCACCCATTCATATACATGACACAGTATATGATTCGTGTTGAAAACAGTGAACTACCTGACTTTCTATACGAACGCAGGCTCGAAGGCTACGCAACATTTCGCGTCACAGAATATGACAGCAATGAATACCGTACACTGATACCCGTTTCAGAACGCAGTGTATATTACCCGCTTGTATTCATAGATCCAATGGATATACCCTCACTGCCATTGCTTGGCTTTGATGTTCTGTCATTCCCGTTGATACGGGCGGCCGTAGATGAATCGATCGAAACAGGGAAAGCACGCGCAACAAAACCCTTTAATCTCCATACTGGCGGCACTGGCTATGTAATCATCAGCCCAGTTTATACAGCTGATAATTTACCTGAAGACAAAAGCCAGCGTTATGATCTGGCAACGCGCCTGGTTGCAGTCGCGGTCAGTACTGACAACATCATGGACAGCATTGAAATCAATGCTAATGAATCGCTGACATATACCTATTTTGACGATGACAGCAAGTCACACTCCATCAGCAGAACAATTAATAGCGGCATCATCAACGAAAAGTCACTTTTTCCGATTTACTCGAATTCGCATACACTGAACGTTGCTGGCCAAAACTACCAGCTGGAATTAAGACGGCAATTGACATGGGCTGACCTTGACTATGAATGGGTGGTATTTGCCATTGTCACTACAGCTGCATTTTCTCTTCTGCTGTTCAACTTTGTTCATCTGCGCATTCAGAGCGCCAGGGCCAGCCAACGGGCCCAGGCTGAAATTTTTCAGGAAAGGGAACACGCCCAGGTAACACTGCATTCTATTAGCGAGGCCGTTATCACTACAGATATCGATAAACGCATCATTTATATGAACCCGATCGCCAGGCGCATAACCGGCTGGAATGAAGAAGAAGCTATCGGCATGCCTATCGATACTGTGTTCAGATTATTGCATGAACAAACCCGGGAACCGATCAAAAGCACAGTTGATGAATGCCTGCTCCAACAGGGAACAGTGTTATTTGAAGAGCCGGCAATACTAAGCAACAAGAACGATGATGAATTTGCTGTTGAAAATTCGTCCTCTCCCATTCGTGGTCACAATGGCGAACTCATTGGCGCCGTACTGGTATTCAGAAATATCACACACATAAGAAATCTATCGAAGAAGATGGAATTCCAGGCGACACATGATGCCTTGACTGGCTTGATCAATCGCCATGAATTCGAGCATCAATTAACAATCGCAGTAAAGTCAGCCAGAGAAGACAACAGAACTCATGCAATGTGCTACCTTGACCTTGATCAGTTCAAAATTGTAAATGACACCTGCGGACATATTGCCGGTGACCAGCTGCTAAAAGAAATTGCATCACTGATGCCACACAACATACGCTCGAGCGACTGCCTGGCAAGACTTGGCGGCGATGAGTTCGGTGTACTCATGCTCGATTGTCCGATAAAACAGGCCGAGAAAGTTGCAGACAGCCTGCGTGCAGCTATCAGGGACTTTACTTTCAGCTGGGACAGGAAAACGTTTGATATCGGCGTCAGCATCGGACTGGTTCCCATCAGCAGAGACAGTGGCTCGGTCAAGGATGTACTACGACGCTCCGACTCTGCCTGTTACATCGCCAAAGATCTGGGCCGAAACCGTGTTCACATATACACACCCGATGATATTGAAATATCCAGGCGGCATGGTGAAATGCAATGGATAACACGCATCAAGAATGCACTGGAACATAATCATTTCCTACTGGAACTTCAAGCTGTCATGCCCATCTCCGACACCAACGATCGCGTACATTATGAAGTACTGTTGCGACTGGATGAAGGCAAAGGCGACATAATCCCACCCATGTCATTTATACCTGCTGCTGAACGCTACGACATGATGCCGATTCTTGATAAGTGGGTAATCAATGCAACATTCCGCCTGATACGTGAAGAACAGAACAGGAAAATGAACAATCATGTATACAATATCAATCTTTCAGGGCAGACACTTTGTGATGCAGACATACTTGATTATGTACGCAC
>DAOWLL010000310.1 GCA_030641945.1 Gammaproteobacteria bacterium
ACGATTGATCCATTACCGACTTTAAACTTTCACCATGCTTCCAGCCCCGTTTGTACTCGAGCTTTACCTGCTGATCATGAAAAAATTGTTCAATCAATTTTGACAGATAGGGTTGCAGAGCTTCGAGGTATCTTGAGCGTTGCGCATGGATGTGTTGTGCTGCCTGATCAAGCTCGTTATCCCATAGCTTGCAATAAGACGGTTTCTGGCTCGACTTTAATGCTGCGTTCCTTTGGGACAATGCTTTTTTATAGCGCTGCCATGCATCAAAGAATCCATGTTCCACGTGGAACACACCCCAATCAATATATGCTCTTCTTTCTGACGGACTGCCCGTGATCAAGCGATAACTGTCTGGGTGTATAGCAAGCACCGGGAAAATAGCGGTTATATCGGCAACGCGTTGTATGGGTTTCTGGTTGGCGCGAACTTCCAGTGAATCTTTGCTGCGAACAACACCCATTGGAATTTGATTGCCATGCTGATCTTTTGCTCTGGCGATTAACTGCAGTGAACTCGCATTATGATTGACAAGGTCAGAAAGATAGGGCGTTCTGAATGAGCGTAGATGACTGATATAATATATAGACTCAAGCAGACTGGTTTTGCCTGAAGCATTCATACCGGATATGAGATTAACGCCAGGACAGGGTTCAATTTCAACATCGACAAGATTACGGAAATCACGGATCTTGAGATGTGATAATTGCATGAAAGAAGTTCTTATTGATGAGCTGTAATCTGATATGAGATATCAGATTATCGGTACTATAACCTCATCGGCATAATGACATATTTACAATCCGGGTGATCAGGATATGTCATCAGGCAACTGCTATTTGAGTCTCGTAATGTACCCTGCACCGTGCTTGCATCAGTAACACTGAGTACATCTAGCATGTAATTGACATTGAAGCCGATTTCCAGCGCATCGCCTTTATAGTTGACTTCGACTTCAACATCGGCCTCTTCCTGGTCTGGATTATGAGCCTGCAACTGTAGAACATCGCCATCAACAACCAGTCGAATCCCACGGTATTTTTCATTAGACAAAATTGATGCCCTTACCAGTGCCTGGCGCAGGTTTTCTCTGTCAGCGATGATGATATTTTTCCCATCTTCCGGAATTACCCGGTTGTAATCAGGGAAGCGGCCATCGATTAATTTCGATGTAAACCGGATGTCACCAACTTCAACCCTGAGATGGTTGCTTCCCAGTATCATTTTTACTGGCTCACTGCTGTTATCGAGCAATCTGACCAGTTCCTGGATGCCTTTTCTTGGAACAATAACCTGCTTGATTTCAGTCATCTCGCAGTCAGCCTGTTTTTCACAATAGGCAAGCCGATGACCATCTGTTGCAACCGCACGCAATAAACCACTACTGACTTCCAGCAAAAGGCCATTCAGATAATAGCGCACGTCCTGTAAGGCCATCGCAAATGAGGTTTTATCGATCAGCTCCTTCAATGTTGATTGAGGCAGCTCAAATTCTGCCACTGTATTGATTGAATCCAGTGATGGAAAATCTTCAGCCGGTAAAGTCGATAGCGAAAAACGGCTACGCCCTGATTTAATCATTGCCTTATTAGTATCTACTACAATACTTATGTTTGACTCTTCGGGCAGTGCCTTGCATATCTCCAGCAATTTGCGAGCAGGCAATGTGGTTTCACCCACTTCGTCTGCAACCATGTTAAGCGTGGTTACCAACTCAATTTCAAGGTCAGTTGCAGTCAGGGATATTGTATCGTTATCAGCCTTTACCAGGATGTTGGAGAGCGCGGGCATTGTTTGCCGCTTCTCTACTGCGCCAATAATTTTTTGTAACGGGATTAACAGATCTTCCCTCTGGATCTGAAATTTCATGCGAGATACCTATTAGTATTATTTCTTATATATCTTACTTGTAGTTATTATTAGTCACAGGCTAATATGTGGATAAGTCTTGTTTTGTTAATAAATTCATAATGTTAGCTTGTTTATAATAATGCGTATACTGGGGTTTCAACAGCGTTTTGCTGTAGATGATCTGTGGATAACTTTTCAAGCCTTTATTATCTACACTTTTTCCACATTTCACACACAGTCGATACAGAGCTTATTATCCAGTCTTAATTGCTCAGAATCCGCATCATATTCATGTAGTCCTCGTTTATCTTAACGTCAGATTCGCGTAGTTCAGCAATTTTGCGGCAGCCATGCAATATGGTGGTGTGGTCTCTTCCACCAAAGGCTTCTCCGATCTCAGGCAAACTGTGGTTGGTGAGTTCCTTGGATAATGCCATGGCCAGCTGCCTGGGTCGTGTGATCGAGCGGCTGCGGCGATTGGATAGCAAATCTGAACTGCGTATCTTGTAATATTCTGCAACAGTTTTCTGAATATTTTCTATGGTGACGATACGGTCTTGCAGGGCAATCAGGTCACGCAGTGTTTCCTTGGCAAAATCCATGGTTACCGGTTTGCCGGTGAAGTTGGCAGTTGCCAGGACGCGACGGAAAGCGCCTTCAAGTTCTCGAATATTAGACCGAATGCGTTTGGCGATGAAAAAGGCCACTTCATTGGGAAAATGAATTCCTGACTCTTCGGCTTTTTTCTGCAGAATAGCGACTCGAGTTTCCAGTTCAGGGGGTTCGATACAAACGGGTAATCCCCAGCCAAAGCGCGAACGTAATCTTTCTTCCAGGCCATCCACCTCTTTCGGATATCGGTCACAGGTGAGGACGATCTGGCGTCCGCCTTCCAGCAGCGCATTGAAGGTATGGAAAAATTCTTCCTGAGAACGTTCTTTGCCGGCAAAGAACTGGATATCGTCGACCAGCATACAGTCAAGTGAGCGATAGTACTGTTTGAAGGCATCGATGGCATTATGCTGCAAAGCCTTGACCATATGGCCGACAAATCGCTCGGAATGAAGATAAACAACTTTTGCATCGGGCCGATGCTTGAGCATCATGTTGCCAATCGCATGCATCAAGTGGGTTTTACCCAGCCCCACCCCGCCATAAAGGAACAGCGGGTTGTAGGCATCACCCGGATTTTCTGCGACTTGCTGTGAAGCTGCTTTTGCCAGCTGGTTAGATTTACCTTCTACAAAGCTCTCGAAAGTAAAAGCAGGGTTAAGGTTGTGATCAATAACAGACCTGGTTTTTGTTACTTTTGTTGGAATACCAAAATCAGTCACAGCTGCTGGTTTTGGTCGAGCCACCGTATCAGTTTTAACCGGGCTGGCAACCGGTGCTGGGTTTACCGAACTTGATTGAGTGCCGATTTCCAGTAGTAAATTGAAATCATCATCCCGTGAGACTTCGAGCAGAATAGTCTCGATTTTGTCCCTGAAATTTTGTTTTACCCAGTCGAGCACAAACCGGTTGGGTGCCAGCAATGTTAGTTGATTATGGTTCTCGCGGACCTGTAAGGGGCGAATCCAGGTATTCAGCTGTTGGTCAGACAGCTCCTGTTCCAGTCTTTGCAGGCAATTCGTCCATAGTGCATTGTTCACTCGAACCCAACCCTCCGATCGAATGATGTTAGAGATATACGCAGGAAG
>DAOWLL010000452.1 GCA_030641945.1 Gammaproteobacteria bacterium
GCGGCAGGGCTTGCTGCGCTATTTTGGTGAGCAACTGGAGCAAGCTTGCGGCAATTGCGATACCTGTTTGTCACCGGTGGAAACCTGGGATGCGACCGTGGTTGCACAAAAGGCCCTGTCGGCAGTGCACCGTACAGGGCAACGCTTTGGCGTGACTTACCTGGTCGATGTATTGCAGGGCAAGGACACCGAGCGCAGCATGCGCTTTGGCCAGGACAGGCTCAGCGTGCATGGCATCGGCGATGAACTGGATACTCATCAGTGGCGCAGCGTATTCAGGCAACTGATCGCCCACAATTTACTCAGCGTTGATATCGAGGGGCATGGCAACCTGCTACTGACAGAATCATGCCGTCCTGTATTGCGTGGTGAGCAAACACTGATGCTGCGCAAGGAAACCAAACAGGCGAAAACAGCACGCAAGGGCAGAAAGTCGTACAACACCTCAAAGGCCTCAGACAGCCAGTTGTGGGAAGCCTTGCGCGCCTGCCGCAAGCAGCTTGCCGAAGCGAATAATGTACCGCCTTACGTCATTTTTCATGATGCCACCCTGGTCGAGATGGTCGAGCGCCAGCCGCAAAATCGTCAACAGTTTTCAAGAATAGCCGGGGTAGGCGAAAGCAAGCTGGAGAAATATGCCGATGATTTTCTCGCGGTTATCCTGTCGCATATCGAACAGACAAACACTGCGAGTACGGATACGACAGCAGAAAGCCTGCAGTTATTTAAAAGCGGCCTGGACATAGAGTCCATTGCACTACAGCGCAATATCAAACCAACAACTGTTTATAATCACCTGGCGGCCTGTATTGAGCAAGGCGAGATTAACTTGAAGGAGGTGGTCACTATAACCGATCAGGAATTATCCGCCATCCAGGAAGCCATACTTGCAACGGATGATGGCCAGACAAAACTCAAGCCGGTTTACGATGCACTGGATGGCATGTTCGACTACGAGGTACTGCGTTGTGTCAGGGCTTCAATGACTGCTGTGTAGCCTGGATGTAGTGAAACGTAATCCGGGGTCTATGCTAAATATTTAGCCGCAAATAACGCAAAGCACGCAAAGTAAAAATTTAGAAATTTGCCACAGAGACACAGAGGGCACAGAGGCTTATTTGTGTGTCATCTCGACCAAAGAGAGATGATCTCCGTAGGGTGGGCTCTGCCCACCGTGATGTCTGCAATTTGTCCGCATATAAACGCAACTAGTACTCAATAATAGTCGGCCGCGAAGAACGCAAAGGACGCGAAAATAGCAAACTATTATAGTTTTATACAGAATAACCCATTTGCGTTCTTTGCGTGTTTTGCGGCTAAAATAAAGATTCATTCAGTATGTAGCCTGGATGAAGTGAAACGTAATCCGGGTTCTGTGTCATTGCTTTCCCGGGATTACACGGCGTTTCATCCGGGCTACATAACTAAGCTTTAGTCCGCAAGTGAACACTGGTAGCAGCGATTGCCTGGATATAGAACAAAAAAACCCGGCTTTGCCGGGCTTTATAACGATGCGTTTATGGAGACCTAGTTTTTAACACCGCAGCTATTGATTCTCAGCAGCGCATACGGTGGGCACCAGCCAATAAGCCCAGTTACAAGTGGTACAACACCGATCCAGCCCCATACTGTTTGCGGGCCGATGAATACCAGGCTGATAAGGCCAAGGCCTGCGATTATACGGATTGCTCTGTCTATACTGCCTACATTATGTTTCATTTCAAATCCTCTCAAAGATTGGCTACAGGTTGAAATTGTACATTTGTCGCTTGCAACTTTCTGTGACAATGTTACAAAGAAGCAGTTCCTTCAAGTGCCTGTTTATCAAGGATTTCAATACTGCCGCGATGGAGTTTGAGCCAGCCGCGGGATTCAAAGTCCTTGAGCTGGCGACTGATGACCTCGCGTGCGCTGCCGAGCTCGGTGGCCAGCTGCTGATGCGTGGTTTCGAGGCTTGTATTATCTGAACATAGTTTCAGCAAATGGCGGGCCAGGCGAATATCCAGTTTGCCGAAGGCGACTTCTTCAACCAGTGCAATCAGGCTGCCAAGGTGGGATGAAAACGAACTGAATACGAATTCCCTGAATGGTTTTGAATGTTGTACAGCATCGTTGAATCTTGCTGCCGGAATCGCCAGTGCGGTGACGTCGGTCTCCGAGATGCCTTCGGCCGGATAGCGCGCATTGCCAAACAGGCACGATGTGGTGAGTACACAGGAGTCGCCGTCACCGAGACGGTAGAGCACGATTTCACGCCCGTTCTCTGAACGGGTCATTACTTTAATGCTGCCGGACAGGATCAACAGGTAGTTGCTGCAGGCATCACCCTGGTGAAACGCGGTGGTTTTTGCGGGCATGTTGATGGTACCGGCGTTGTCCATCAGATCGTTTACAACTGCATCATTGCTTTTGCTCAGATGCGGAAAAGA
>DAOWLL010000598.1 GCA_030641945.1 Gammaproteobacteria bacterium
ATCATGACCATGATGATGTTCGCTGCGTTCCGAAACTGTCATGCCACAAACAGGATCAATATGATTCATATCAACACCTCATTATTTATGACAATCTTTATGACTGATTTGCGCCATGCTGTTTCCATAATAGAAACACGGCGGGAATAACGACCAGCGTTAAAACAGTAGCGCTGACCATGCCACCCACCATCGGTGCCGCAATACGGCGCATGACTTCCGAGCCTGTACCGCTGCCTAGCATTATCGGCAGCAGACCAGCGATAATAGCGGCAACCGTCATCATGATCGGCCTTACACGCAACAGGGCACCGTCAATCACCGCAGAGCGAACTTCTTCAACTGTAATTTTTACGCCCAAACGTTCCGCTTCATCGTAGTGTTGCTGTAATGCCTGGTTCAGATATACCAGCATCACAACACCAATCTCTACGGCGACCCCCGCCAGCGCAATAAAGCCAACACCAACTGCAACCGACATGTTATAGCCGAGTAAATACAGCAACCAGAAGCCGCCAACCAGTGCCAGTGGCAGTGTGCCCATGATGATCGTTACTTCGATCAGGTTACGAAAGTTGAGATAAAGCAGCAGGATGATAATAACCAGCGTTACTGGAACCACCGTGGTGAGGCGCTCAACCGCACGCACCATGAACTCATACTGGCCAGACCAGCTAATCGAATAGCCTGGAGGCAGGTCCACCATTTCAGCGACAACCTGCTGCGCATCAAGTACATATGAACCAAGATCACGTCCTTCGATATCAATATAGATCCAGCCATTGAGCCGGGCATTTTCTGTTTTGATCAATCCAGGACCATCATCGATGCGGATGTCAGCAACTTCAGCCAGTGGGATATGTGCACCTGAAGGTGTAACTATTGGTAGATTGCGCAGTTTTTCCAGTGAATCACGCACGTCACGCGGGTAACGGATATTTATCGGATAACGCTCAAGTCCTTCGACAGTCATACCAACACGCATACCGCCGAGCGCCGTACGCACGACCTCCTGAATATCTGCAATGTTCAGTGCAAAACGCGCAGCCGATACTCGATCGATATCAACAGTGACATAACGTCCGCCAACAACACGCTCGGAATAGACGGAAACGGTGCCGGGCACATCCCTGAGCACATTCTCAATTTGCTTACCGACTTCCTGTATTTCACCCAGGTCAGGGCCGGCAACTTTAATACCGACCGGTGTTTTAATACCGGTCGCCAGCATATCGATACGGTTCTTGATCGGCATCACCCAGATATTGGTCAGCCCGGGAAGCTGTATAAGCTGATTCAATTCATGTTTGAGCTTATCCATGGTCATGCCTTTGCGCCATTGATCGCGTGGCCTGAGCAAGATAGTTGTTTCAATCATGGTAAGCGGCGCCGGATCCGTTGCTGTTTCTGCACGCCCAACCTTGCCGAATACGCGCCTGACTTCAGGCACCGTCATGATCAGCTTGTCAGTTTGCTGCAGCAGTTGCTGGGCTTTTCCAATCGAAACCGCGGGAAACGCACTCGGCATATACAGCAAATCGCCTTCATCCAGATCCGGCATAAATTCGGAACCCAGTTGCGATAGCGGCCACAAGCCAGCCAGAACAATTACAACAGCGACAGCAAGTACTGTTCCGGGCATCTTGAGCACCATGTTGATAAAGGGTCGATAGCCCGCGATTAAAATCCTGTTAACGGGGTTCTTATGTTCCGGCGTGATGTGGCCG
>DAOWLL010000113.1 GCA_030641945.1 Gammaproteobacteria bacterium
CTATAAACTTACTTTCGGACCAGGCCCGTCAGCTGCTTTTTGTCGAGGCACTGGCTGAAAATCCAGCATTATTCAAGGACGAAAACAAATGGCAAGTCAGCACAGCCCTGCTGCGTTTGTTCGATGAGCTTGCATTAAGCGAAGTCAACGCCCTGGAACAAACCAGTGACGCGTGGATTGCAACACTGGGCGAAGCCTATGACTGTGAACATTCAAACCCGCATTTACAGCATGAGGCTGCGCTGGTCTATACCTTATGGCATGCATGGCAACAACAGCTAAAAGCCAGTGGCCTGCTTGATGCAACGGCTGCCTATATTGAACGCCTTAAACAGGCCAAAACCCTGGTCAGCAATGTCCAGCACTTTTACCTGATTGCTCCCGGCCAGCTGACGCCATGCGAACAACACTTCGTTGCATCCGCTGCAGCACAGAATATGTGCACAGTCGTCGATTATTCGAACGTACCTGGTGCATCAAAAGATCATCCACGGGCATCAGCATCCCTGTTTATAAATACCGCTTTTGATCGACAGTCTGCGCCGATAAAACAAAGGGCTGATTACTACAAACAGGCTTACAAACCGTCATTACCCTTTTCAATCTTCTATTCCAGCGATGCAGAAACTGAAGCACGTGCTGTCGATCTACAGGTACGTTTATGGCTACTGGATGGCAAACAGAACATCGGTATCGTTTCAGAGGATCGTAAACTCTCACGACGGGTACGCGCCTTACTTGAACGCGCGAATGTTTATATTCAGGACATGGCCGGCTGGTCGCTATCGACCACCAGCGCCGCTGCAGTGCTCGAACGCTGGCTTGAATGTATTGAAGAAGATTTTGATTATCGGCCGATGCTCGACTTGCTCAAATCACACTTTTTCAACTCCGAGCTGGATCATGCTGAACAGCTCGAAGCCGTCTACCGCCTGGAAAACGACATCATCCTGCACGAGAACATAGCACATGGTATCAAGCGTTATAAAAAACAGCTCGAATACCGTTTGCATCGTCTGCAGAACTGGCCAAAAAACACTTACCACAATATTGTCCAGCTACTCGACCAGCTGGATACATCCTCGCGTTATTTACAGCAACTTTATCGCTCTGATAAAAAAGTCAGCCTGGGTAATTACCTGGATGCACTGACCGCAAGTCTTCAACAGCTCGGCATCATGACATCGTTTGCTGACGATGCTGCGGGCATACAGATACTCAATGCCTTCGAAGATATGCGCAACGGCCTGCAGCAGTCTACACCCGAGATGCCCTGGAGCGATTCCAGGACCTGGCTGGGTATGACGCTGGAGCAGCAGTTATTCAGTCCGCAGACGGCCCCCTCTGCTGTCAGGCTGATGAGCCTGGCACAAGCAGAATGCCAGCATTTCGACGCCCTGATTATTGCCGCCGCAGACAAACAACAGTTACCGGGAAAACCGGAAACCTCACCGTTTTTCAATCAGTCGGTGCGCCTGTCCCTGGGACTACCAGACTGGCAGCAACAGCGTGAATATAAACTTCAGCAATTCAAACGCCTGCTGCATGCATCAGAAGACATTCTTATTACATGCAAGCACAAGGAAAATGGCGAGCCGGTGCCGCTGTCACCATGGATTGAGGCTCTGCAAACATTCCATGCATTGACTCACGATAACTCGCTACAGAATACGCAGCTTCAACCGTTGCTGGATCAAAACACGTCGGTATTCATATGCGACACCGACAGCTTACCTGGAATACCGCAACAGCCAGCACCATCGCTGCCAGTTGAAGCGATTCCGGCAACAATGTCTGCCAGCGCACATCAGCGGCTGATCGATTGTCCCTATAAATATTTTGCCGGTGACGGCATGAAACTAAAGCCGCCTGACGAGATACGCGAAGAGCTGCAAAAATCGGATTATGGTGAACGGGTACACAAAATTCTCAACGCCTTTCACCGGCCAGTGAAGAATCTACCCGAACCTTTTATAGATAAACTCACTGATGAGAACAAAGACAGGGCAATCGATCACCTGGCAATGATTTCTGAGGCCGTATTCAGGCAGGACATGGAGGACAATACTCTCCATCGCAGCTGGCTGCACAGATGGGTGCAGCATATTCCCGCGTATATCAACTGGCAGATTAAACAACAGCAGCACTGGACCGTTAGCGAAACCGAGAAGCAGTGCGAAGCCACATTGAATGACATCAAGCTGACGCTTTATGGCCGGCTTGATCGTGTCGATACTGATGCCGAACATAACAGTCGTCATTGCGTAATCGACTACAAAACGGGATCAAGCGCACGGCAGGCAGACGTTGATTGCGGCGAGGATGTCCAGCTTGCCAGCTATGCGCTATTGGCAGAGCATACTCACTCGGTTATGTATCTATCGTTGGACGAAGGCAGTGGCTCAGTCAGAACCAAAGCCAGTCTGGAGGGCGAAGAGCTGCGCTCACTCACCCACGACATCCGTGAGCGATTGCAAACTGTCGTCAGTATGGAACGCGAAGGCAAGGCCCTGCCCGCCTGGGGTGATCAGAAAACCTGCAGCTACTGTGATTTTACAGGGCTGTGCCGGAAAAAAGTCTGGAGCAACGAAATATAAAAAGCCGCTGGTCCCGAAGACACAGCGGCTTTTTTTATCAGCAGCAGGATATATCTACTGTATGGCGTACAACGAGCCGTTTACACTCGAGAAATAAACTGCACCATCTTTGACGGTTGGCGATGAATATATCTTGTTATCGCTGCGATATTTCCAGCGCAAGTCACCGCGACTCGAGTTAAGCGCGTACAGATGTGTATCAGTACTGCCTATGTATACCGTACCAGATGCCACGACAGGCGCTGAAAACACGGGACCTTCTGTTCTAAACTCCCACTGGCGGGCACCATTACCTGCATCGAATGAATATACATAGCCATCCTTGCTGCCCACTATAATTCTGTCATCATCAATTGCCGGTGAAGACAGAACCTGGCCCGCTGTTTTCTTGTGCCACATTTCCTGGCCGGTTTTAATATTGATTGCATGCACCATCTTGGCATCAGTACCAACATAAACCTTGTCACCATCGACAGCGGGTGAAGAATGAATCTTCTGGTGTGCATTGAAACGCCAGTATTCCTGTCCCGATTTTTTGTCAACGGCAAACAGATAACCGGTCATGGTGCCAAAGAAGACATGATTACCATACACCGCAGGCGAGCTGTAGACACCACCCTCGGCATCGAAGCTCCATAACTCGTAACCGTTTTCTGCATCAACAGCATAAACATGGCCATCTTCGCTGCCGAAGTAAACAACATCACCTATCACAACAGGCGAGGAAGAAACGGGGCCCTCGGTTTTGAATTTCCATTGGGTACCGTGAGTTTCTGTATTGATTGCATACAGGTTTTTGTCCCAGCTACCCACGTAAAGTATGCCATCGACCAGCGCCGGCGTAGACTCAATGTTGCCATCTGTGCGGAATTTCCAGTTGAGCATGCCGCTGTCAGCATTGATGGCATAGAGATAGCCATCATTGCAGCCCTGGTAGATTTCGTCATCACCCGCGACCGGTGATGAATACACCTTGTCAGGTGTCGTATATTTCCACTTCAGCGTATCCAGTGTTTTCGGACCCGAACCACTTACGACACCACTGCGTGTCGGATCAATGCGGAACATGGAAGTTGTACCAGTACCGCATGAGGATAATGATACAGATAAAATCGCCACCGCGGCGATCAACGTGTGTCTGTTTGACATAGTTAACTCCTGAACAACTTTATAGTCTTATAAGCCCGGTTAGAATTTAGCTTTTATAGAATAAAAGGATAGTGCACAGAGTTGAAAACGCACTATTTTGGCCGCTTTTTTCGTCCGAATTTCATACAATTACGCATACAAACAGACTGGTTTTGAACGCAAAGGCCGCAAAGGCCGCAAAGGCGCAGAGAGCGCAGAGATTGCGTGGCGTGTACCGAGATCAATACATGTAATCCGGGGATTCATCGCAGCGATTAACAATCCCGGATTTACAGTATACATCCATGTATCCTGCCCTACGGGCCAGCTAAAAGCTGTTCAAATTCGAGTCCGATCGAATTTAGTCACTGCGTTACATCCGGGCTACGAAACTATTCACACACAACATCATTCGCATCTTTTGCGGATAAAACCTCTGTGGCCTCTGTACCTCTGTGGCATTAAATTGAATATTTACCCACTCAATATAGGGAAGAGCTACTATTTTAAAAGGATTTCGACAGAGACACTGCGCGCAACAGATGACAGGGTGCGATTTACATTCACACAAGAAGTTTCCTTTGCGTTTAATACCATGTATATACCCGCAATACAGATCAGCCCAGGTTTGCACTATTCCCGGCATGGCACAGCAGTTCGTATGAAATTGTATCCGCATGGCTGGCGATGGTATCAACCGACAGTTCCCTGCCCCACAGCACCACGCGATCACCGTGACTGGCATCAACGCCCCGAAGATCAACGCATATACTGTCCATAGAAACACGGCCGACTGTTGGGCACAGATGGTTATTGACCCACACTGGCGTGCCTGAAGGTGCATGCCGGGGATAACCGTCGCCGTAACCGGCTGCGACTACACCCACAGGCATGTCCTGCGGGCACTGCCATGTGCTGCCATAACCGATGGACTCGCCCTTGCGGACTTGCTGTATGGCTGCCATCCGGGTCTCAAACTGCATGACGGGTTTGAGGCCAAGATCTTCAGCACTGCGCTCAAGCAATGGCGAGCTTCCATAGAGCATGATGCCGGGCCTGACCCACTCCAGGTGACTGTTCGCATTGCTGACAATGGCCGCAGAATTGGCGATACTGCGCTCTACATCATAGTTAGATATTACTTCAATTAAGTTTTCTAACTGATTGTTATTTAATGAATGTTTCGGATCATCTGCATTCGCAAAATGTGACATGCAGCGGATACTGTGAACAACTGCAGATGTCCTGAGGGTCTGGTAGGCTGCATCGACCGCATCCAGCGGTACGCCCAGTCGATGCATACCGGTATCGATCTTGAGCCAGACATCAAGGCTAAAACGGCTCGCGCTATACAATAGCTCTGCCTGCCACTGCTGGTGAACCACAGGCTGCAGGTTATGTTCAACGCACAAGCTGAGTTCGTCCTGGTTGGCAAAACCCTGAAGTACGACTACCGGTTTTGAAAAACCGGCGCGCCTGAGTGCGACTGCTTCCGCAGGCATCGCCACCGCAAATGCATCAGCATCGTCAAGCCTGGCAGCAGCCGTTAACACATCATGACCGTACGCATTAGCCTTGATCACGGCCATTACTTTGCAGGATGGCGCATACGCCCTTACCTTGCCCAGATTATGCCGCAGGGCATCACCATCAATCTGAATACTCGCGGCGCGCTCCTTATGCCGTAATAGTCCGTGGTTCATTGGCAGGTCATGGCCCGTCGTTGCTATACATTTCCGGAATATAATTCTCGAACTTGGTGTATTTACCAAGGAATGTCAGCACGGATTTGCCAATTGGGCCATTACGCTGCTTGGCGATAATAATTTCTGCCATGCCTTTTTCCGGACTGTCGTCGTTGTAAACCTCATCACGGTAGATAAATACGATCAGGTCGGCATCCTGCTCGATTGCACCGGATTCACGCAAATCAGACATGATGGGGCGTTTATCAGGACGTTGCTCGAGCGACCGGTTTAACTGGGACAGCGCGATCACGGGAACGCTCAGCTCTTTGGCCAGAGCCTTGAGGCCGCGCGAGATTTCCGATATTTCGGTGGCCCTGTTCTCGCTACCGCCATGAACCTGCATCAACTGAAGATAATCGACCACGACCAGGCCGAGGCCGTGTTTACGTTTCATGCGTCTCGCCCTGGCGCGGATTTCTCCCGGTGACATCGCCGGCGTATCATCGATAAACAGGTTTGCTTCAGACAGCATGTGCACGGCAGAGGTGATACGCGGCCAGTCTTCATCGGTAAGCTGGCCGGTGCGGATATGATGTTGATCGATGCGTCCGAGCGAAGAAATCATGCGCATCGCCAGCTGCTCACCCGGCATCTCCATACTGAATACCGCCACAGGTGTCTGAGACTGATAGGCACAACAGGAATGCTGTATATAATGCCCAGAATACTCAAACCCGCCATGGCAAAGAATACGGTTGCGCCTAAATAGTAGGAAAGGGCAAGGGCCCCCATAATAGAGGCAATGC
>DAOWLL010000117.1 GCA_030641945.1 Gammaproteobacteria bacterium
AGATAAGGCTATACAGTTCCCGGTAACAAACTGGAAAGACAGTTAATAGTGAATAATGAATAGTGATCTCAGTTGTAGGCCGGGATAAGGCTTTTCCGTTCCCGGCAACACTGCCTGCAACGCTTTGCTTATGCAGGCCTACGGTTCTGAAGAACAGTGAATAGTGAATAACGAATAGTGAATAATGTTCGCGGCTGAAGCCGCTCCTACGGAATAAAATTAACACTGTCATTTGATGCTGTTATTATTTGCGTGCATTTGCGTTTATTTGCGGATAATTTTTTGAACTGCTCTCTATCGGTTTTCAGCCAGCTCTGTGAGCATGCGGATATAGTCGTTTGTCTTGTTGATGAAAAAGGCTTTCTGCTCGGCTGTCATACCGTGTGAAATCTGAACCGTTAAGCGGACGATGATGCGCTTGTTTATGTCCGATTTTTCTTTCATGGTTTCATCATCGACATCTTCGAATCCTGCGAGAAACTGGCGTAAACGCCCTGTTTTGTTTTGAGTCGAGTCAGAATCAGCCAGGATTTCACGAATGCCGTGCTGCCAGTCCAGTCGTCGCTGTAATCTAAGCTCTGCGGTACTGACCAGTTTGTCTGCCGCCTGTTCCACAGCAAGCTGCTGTTGTTCCGTCAATTCACCGATCCAGTTTTCATAAGCTCCTGACATCCGCTCAACATAATCTTTTATGCGTTCTTCTTCATTCAGATCGGCAAATTCATGAAATTCTTCATTGCTATCTTCGATTTTGATAAACAATTCATCCTGCTGTTCTTTATCAAGCAAGGGCAGCAGATTAGCCATCTCGTCATTGACCTTCTCAGAAAGCGATTGCCAGAACTGATCCATTTCATTAATGCGCTGCTCGACTTTTTGTTCGGTGAGTTGGGTGCCTGCATCACCTTGCAACGTACTCAACCAGTTTGCATACTGTATTAATTGTGTATTTCGGTGCCAGTTGAGCAGTACTAGCGTACGTTGCTCCAGCTTTTGTTCGAGTACATCATCCAGTGTTACCATGCCCTCGACATATTCAGGTATGAGGTAATCCAGCCGGTTATAAAGTGCTTTGAAAGAACAGGCAGCAACAACCACGATAAACACAATGACGATAACAGCTTTTGTCAGGCGGGCTATCATTGCGGGAACAGGCGATCAAGGTTGTTACGCGAGATGTCAGCGGCAGCACTCTCTGGCAATTGCTTGAGCCAATCGCGTGTCTCATCAGCAAGTTCTGGCAGATCAGCCCAGCGACTCGGTTTGTAGGTATCCATGCCAACCAGAAAACGCGACTGGTAATCCACCAGGAACTGTTTCCATTGTGGTGTTAGCTGCTGCTCGTCATCGAGCATGCCCTCACGTAATGACAGTTCGATATAAAACATCGGGTACTGGTCGAGTAAATCGCGCAGGGTTTCTACAGGCACATTGAATCCACCATGTGCCCATATCACCACAATATCGGGTGCCTTTTGCAGAATAATACGCATGCCTTCGAGGTCGGTGTGAGGGTGCAGCACCAGCTTTCGTTCGCGTGCCAGCTCGATCATTTCTTCCATGGGTATCGAGTCTGCGTCCTGTCCGAATACATGAAATTCGCCAAACCCCCTGTAGGGTACTCTTGCCATGTGCTCAAGCAGATACGATTTCAAGTCAGGATCATTGAACCAGAGATAACGATGGCGCCAGCTTTTGTAAGGCCGAAGCATGGGAATTACAACTTCGGGGTCGGCCCGATAGAGCATTTCCGCTCCCTCGGCAGGTGTGGCTGATACCAGTGCACGGTTGATGTTTACATCCTTGAGCATTTGCACGGCTTGTGCAGGTGGCAATGTTTCCCAGACGTCCTGGTCATAATGAATATGGCCGTCATGAATACTATGCGAGCTCTCGCCTGCATTAGCAACCAAAGGCAATGAAGCACACAGGAAAACACATAGTACAGGTAGCCTCATATACTAGAAATACCATGCAAGTTGCGCAAACACACTAAGACCGGTACTGAATGTTTTACCGGGTACAGCGGAGTCTATGCCACCGAACTCCGTGCCCGGCGGGCCGACAGGAATACCCAGGGCTGCAAGAAAACGCCAGTCCTGTTTAAAATCGTATGAGCTCACCAGCTGCGCCAGCATCGAGCCATCACTGGCATTGATGAATACATTGGGCGTTAATAACCACAGCGGCGTGATTTCCATCATTGCCGATGCAGCGACATAATTCCGGCCAAGGGTAAACAGCTCACCGCGAACGATGCGTTCGACCAGGTCAGGATTGCTGGCCAGGGCTGCAGGACTGTAATCACCATCGGCGATGCCGAAACCGTTATAGAAATATTCGAGCACGCCGCTGATGTTCTTGCCCCAGCCGATCCATGAATACGACAGGCTGGTTACCAGGCTGAATACATTTTCTGTCTGTGTATCAGTTAAGGTGATATCACCGCGCCAGATGGCACCCCCAACATTGGTAATACCGCCGACAGCAACAATGTAGTCTTCGAAGTGTTCGGCAATAAGCAGATCGTACTCCTTGTCGCCGGCAAAACCATGATACTTGGCGGCTATTGAATCGACATCACTGGTGACTTCGCCGTTGATGTCACGCCGAAAAACCCACACGGCCTGCAGGTCATCACCGCTTTGCCGCAGATACTGGCCATAGAGCATGTCGTCTCCGGTCTTGTATTCCTTATCGACAGCTGCGGGGTCGAATGGATTGAAAAAATCCATTGGCGTATAGATGAGGCCGTTGCCCCAGCTAACAGCCTGGCGGCCGATGCGCGCTACCGCACTTGTACTGGTGATATCAATATAAAGACGATCGAGGCGGTGTTCGACGACACTGTCGCTGTCTTCTGAAATAACATGTGTCAGGTCCATCAGGCGGAACTTGTCCGAGGGAATGCGTTGTGGTACCAGCACATTTCCCGGCAGACTGTTGGCGAGGATGAAGCCATCGCCTTTACCTGCGAGCAGTTGGTAATCGGTAACGAGCTTTACCCTGTCCTTTTGCCAGCCGAACTTCAGGCGTAGATCGCCGAAATGGTCGACCGAGGGCGTATCAATGAAATCCAGAAATCTGCTATCGTCAGGAAAGGTATTGAGCAGGAACAGATACTTTGCATGTCCGCCTTTAAACAGGTCTGTTTCGGCAATGGCAGGTGCGATCCCTGCGCACACCATTACAAACAGTGTCAGGCAGCGAATCATCAATCTTCGATCAGGGGCTGCTGCTGTTTCTCGTCGCTGATGATCTTGCCATCACGCATCTTGATCAGGCGTTTTGCATATCCCATGACGCGTACATCGTGTGTGGCGATGACAAAAGTAATCTTGTGATTACTGTTGAGTTCAACGAACAGGTCCATTAAATGGGCTGCAGTCACGGAATCAAGATTGGCAGTGGGTTCGTCTGCCAGCACCAGTGCCGGCTGGCTGACAATGGCGCGGGCCACAGCCACACGCTGCTGCTGTCCGCCGGAGAGCTGTGCCGGGCGCCGGTCTTCCATGCCTTCAAGGCCAACCTCCTTGAGGATATCATGTGAACGGCCTGATCTTTCGTTTGCGGGGACGCCGCGTACCTGCATTACGAATTCAACATTTTCACGTGCAGTCAGCACCGGTATCAGGTTATATGCCTGGAACACGAAACCGATCTTGTGCAGGCGCATGTCAGCCAGCGGCCCTTTACCAAGCTGGTCGACCTGGGTATCACCGACACGAATCTGACCGCTATCCGGTGTGTCGAGCCCGCCCATGGCATTGAGCAGTGTGGTTTTACCTGAACCGGAGGGGCCCGATAAACAGACAAAATCGCCTGCGTCTATTTCAATAGAAACATGGTCCAGGCCAGTGATGATTTCTTCACCTTGCTGAAATGTTTTACACAGGTCCTTGCAGACGATGGAACTCATGGTGACATACCTGTTCTGGCTTGTATCTTGATTTGAAGTAAGTGGCGCATCGTTAATTATTGCTATCAGGTCTTGTTCAGTGCTTCGATAGGGTCATAGCTAGCCGCACGCCAGGCCGGCAGGATGCTGGTTAGCAGACCCAGGGTAATGACAATGGCATTGGCCATGATCATGTCATTGAGTTTCAGCGCCGGGTACAGCATGCTGCTGGTCCCCATCATTTCCATGCCTTCGGCAACGACGGAAATATCGATACCGTCCTGTAATGGGATAATAGTGCCGATAGCGAGAGCATTTCCCAGAAGTAAACCGATCACTAACAACAAAAATGATTCCATCAGGATCTGGTACAGAATCGTGCTGGGACGCATGCCCAGTGCCATCATCAGGCCGATTTCGCGGACGCGTTCGAACACGGCCATCACCAGCGTGTTGACCAGGCCAAAAGACAAGGCAAGGAAGATAACGATGATCCATACCAGCACGAATCCATCCATCATCGACAACATGCTGCCGAGGTAGGTATCAGCTTCATACCATGGCAGGGTATCGACACCCTCGCCCGCAGCTTGTTTTATATGCGGATACCATTTATCTACATTACGGTAATCTTCACCGGTGATCGCGATTTCCGATACCATGTCGTCCAGCTTGAGCAGCTTCTGTATGGTTTCAAGGCCGGCATAAACGTAGGTCTCTTCCAGGCTGGCCAGCTTGGCTTTGTAAATGCCAACGACACGGAATCCACGGTCGGCGATATTGTTGTCCGGATCCTGGCTCATTACCACGACGCGCTTGCCGAGATCCGTCTCAAGGTGCTCGGCCATTTTCGCACCGATGATCAGCCCCTTGTCATTGCTGCTCTCCAGAAAGCGGCCTTCGACGATGCTGTCAATATCGAAACCGACCTGTACTTCACTGGCCGGATTCACACCAACAAGCGTAACACCTCGGCTGTCGCGCTCGCTCGAGATTACCGCCGGTACGCGTACACGGCTGGTCCACGCAGTCACTTCGGGTATCTGCAGCGCTTTGAGCAACTCGTCACCAGGTGCAGGGATGCTGTTGTTGATGCCTGGATCATCACGGTATTGCGGATGATGGATCAGCACTTCGCCCGGCAGGCTGCGGATGCCGTTCAGCAGCATGTCATCAACCATGCCGCGCATCAGTGCCGTCATAAAGATCATTGCCCAGACGCCGACCGTAATCGCAGACAGCATAATCAGTGTGCGGCGGTGATTGCGCCACAGGTTGCGCCAGGCCAGTGTGAACATTGCGTTGAACGGCAAGGTTTTCATACGGCTCTCATCGCGCTAACAGGCTGCAGGAAAAACAGCCTCAGTGCCGGGTAAATCGACGCCAACAGACTGCAGATGAATATAATACCGGGACCGAGCATGATCGATAACACTGACAGGCTGGGATACATACGGTCTGGCAGGTTGAAGCGCTCGGTCATTTCTTCCATGCCTGGATAGGAAAAACCAACGACGCTGAGGTACCAGGTCAGCATAAAACCAAGCGCTGAGCCAATAGCAAGACCCAGCCCGGACATAACAGCGGTTTCGGTCATAACCAGGCTGCCCAGGCGAGCCGGATTAACACCCAGTGCCATCATGACGCCGAATTCACGGGTGCGCTCCAGCACAGACATCAGCTGGGTGTTGAGTACACTGAAGGCGACCAGTACGATGAGTACGCCGTACATGAACCAGGCGCTGGCCAGGTCAGCCTGAATGGCTTGCTTGAGTCCGGGTTGCAGCTCGTCCCAGTTGAGCACAACCAGATCGTCATGGTCTGTCAGCATGTTCATGATGGCGCGCTGCAGCGAAGAAGCCTGTGACAAATCTGCGGCATTGATGACGATGTTATGTCCCCTGCCATCCATGCCGAACAGGTTCTGAAAATAGCCAATGGGCAACTGCGCCATGGTGCGGTCTATGTCTACGATGCCAGAATCGAAGATACCGGTGACGATGGCAATACCGGCCGCGAATGATCCGTCATGGCCACTGCCAAGCAAAGTCAGTTCATCGCCAACACCAACGCGCAAGTTACGCGCGAGTACGCTGCCGATGACGATTTCATCAGCGTTTATATCAGTAAAGTAACTGCCCTGGTGGATCAGGCCTGGCAAGGTGGATACGTTTGGTTCATATTCAGGTTCTACACCGATAATCTGCAAACCGTATGAGCGC
>DAOWLL010000137.1 GCA_030641945.1 Gammaproteobacteria bacterium
AACAGCGACGTATAGGTGCCTCCTACCATCTGTCCTCCAGATGTGATTGTCGCGCCACCGGTAGCGTCGACACCCTGCTTGTTTTCATGGCTGAAGTCGATATCGAACAGCCAGCGCTGTTTAACAACAAAGTTTGCGCCTGCTTTGACACGCTCACGCTTGGTTTGCAGTTCAAAGGGATGCAGGTTGGAAACGGGGGGGCCGATATTAAATCCTGACGGTAGCGTCAGGTTATCAGTGCCGACACCATCAAACGGCGTCTGCCCTGTATTGTTCCTGTAGTTGGGCAGCTCGTCCCATTCCAGGAAGAACTTATGGCTGCCCTGCTTGCCGCCTTCCATGCGCAGATAGCGTGATTCCAGGCCAAGGTTGGTGCCGCGAATGCTCCAGAAGCGGCCGTCATCATTGAAATTCTCGGCATCGATATCGCCGACCAGGTAAGGGCCTTTGGTCTGCAGGCCGTTATAGCGGCCAAAGAAGTAGGCATCATCGGCTACATAACCGACGCCCAGTTCAATATTGCTGTAGATGGGATCCGAGATAAATGCCTCAGGAATGACCGGGGCGGCATCTTCTTGATTCGGTGTGTCCTGCGCTAAAGCGTTGCTGCTAATAAGTCCAGAGCTGGCAAGGTAAAAAATCAGCAGTGATGTTTTTGTTTTCATGATCTTCTCGCTGTCTGATTAGTGCACATGTCGAGTCCTTACCGCTGCAAGGCGCGGCCTGATGGATGATTGCTGCCATGAACCCTGCTGTGGCAGTTAGCGCAATTTGTGGCGACGACAAAGCGATTGACTCCCGGGTCCGAAGCATTGCCGTAATCCAGGAAGCGGCCGATATGTGAACGACCCTGGCTACCGGATTGACTCGAGTGACACTGCTGGCACAACTGCGGCCCTGGCTTGTTCAGCAGCGCCTGATGATTCGAACCATGCACGTTGTGGCACAGGGTGCAGTCTTCGGAGGCTGGCTGATGTTCCCACAGGAAGGGCCCGCGTTTTTCGGCATGGCAGCTGTAGCAGTTTTCATTAATGGTGAACTGCTTCAGCGATGCAGGCCCTGTTGATCCGTGCGGGTTGTGGCAATCGCTGCAAATAACCTTGTTTTCCCGGATCGGATGTCTGGATACACGCAAAGTCTGAGCCCGAATGTTTTGATGGCAGGTGTAGCAGACTTCGGTCTGGGCGGTACGTTCTGTAACGTCATGGCGTTTGTGAATCGAATGGCAGTCTACACAGGCAAGGTCTTCAGCCTCATGCGTGCTGCCGGGCCAGTGCATGCGCTTGCCACTCTGGTGGCACTCCAGGCAAATACCATTACGCTGTTCGACCGATTCGCCATAGCGTCCGGTCAGGCTGATAATGCAATTGCCTTCGGTTTCAAAATGCAGCATGCCTGGCCCATGGCAGGTTTCACAGCCTTCACGACCGAAAGGTGTGCGCGGGTCAACTGCCTGTCCATGCGGGCTCGACTGCATGTTTTCAATTTTGTCCTGGTGACAATCGGCACAGACATCGGACCCTAAATAGTCGCCTTTTTCCATGCCTTCGCAGGGATTTGCTTTCATGAAAGCATGTTCTGCATCTCCGGCTTCAATTGTATCTGTGGAGTCAATTTCAACGGGAGTTGCTTCGTCAGCTTCGGGGTCATACCAGTCAACCACCTCATCGCCAGGTGCGTCAGTCTCGGCAGCAATTAATACTGTGCCTGGTATTAACAATATAGATGCCAGTAAAACAAGGAGCCTGTAACTAATTAGATTCATTTCAACGCCGAATAAAGTGTTTCCACAGTAGTATATCTAAATAAACCCTTATTTTTATTGTGCCATAATGCTAATTGCCGTTTTCTTGCCTTATCTCAAGAACTGGCGGCTCGTAGCCGTAGAATTTGCAATATAAATATTGTTAGTGTTGTGCTGTTGAAATATAGAAAATCTATTATGAATCTACTGTGTGTTCAGTGTGTTATTGAAGTGATGTCCAGTTTGTTAAGAGTGATTCTTGTCTTCGCGGCTTTTACTGGAACAGCCTATGCAATATCGACAGCTGATCACACCAAGTTCAAGGAGCTGCAAGAGAATTTCAAGTCCGGCCCCGAAGTAACCAGGGCCTGTATCAAATGCCATACCGAGGCGGCCAAGCAGCTTCATAAAACCAAGCACTGGACCTGGGAGTTCCTTAATCCCGATAACAAGCAGCGGCTTGGCAAGCGTAATATATTGAATAACTTCTGCATTACGCCACAGTCCAATTTTGCCCACTGCGCGGCATGCCACATTGGCTATGGCTGGATAGACGAAAGCTTTGATTTTGCCGCTGAAGAAAATGTCGACTGCCTGGTATGCCATGACACCACGGGCAGTTACAGGAAAGCAGGTGACAACGGGGGGCTTCCCAGGGAAACCGTTGATCTCACATATGTAGCGCAAAATGTCAGCAGTACCAGCCGCGATACCTGCGGTGCCTGTCATTTCTATGGCGGTGGCGGCAACGGCGTCAAACATGGCGACATGGACGATTCACTGGCAGTGCCGGAACGTGAACTCGATGTACACATGGACGCGGTGGGTGAGGATTTCACCTGTGCAACCTGCCACAAGCATGTTGAGCACGATATTGCCGGCAGCCGCTATGCGCCGGAAGCGGCTCATAGCGAGGATTATCATGTTCACAGAAAGGTATTTGAGGAAGAAGATAATGCGCACTGCCGTGCCTGCCATGGCAACAGGCCGCATAAAAAGGCCGATAAGTCCAGGCTGAATAATCACGCGAAGAAGATTGCGTGCCAGACCTGTCATGTCCCGAGGATTGCACGCGGCGGCGTAGCCACCAGGATGACCTGGGACTGGTCGACGGCAGGCCAGCTGGATGAAACGGGTGAGCCGTTGAAGAAGCATGTCGATGGCAATCTTGTCTATCACGGTAAACGAGGCAGCTTTACCTATGCAGAAGATTCTGAGCCCGAGTATATCTGGTTTAATGGTGAAGTAAGATATGTGCTGCTCAATGAGAGAGTCGCCCTCAACGAAGATGGATATGTAGAAATCAACAGCTTTGCTGGCAGTGCAGATGACGGCAAGTCGCGTATCTGGCCGGTCAAGGTTTTCCGTGGTGTACAACCTTATGATCCGATTATGGGAACAATGGTTGTTCCGCATACCACCGGTCTGGATGAAGATGCCTACTGGAGAGGCTTTGACTGGGAGAAGGCAATCACTGCGGGCATGCTCAGTGCAGGCCAGCCGTTCTCGGGTAAAGTGGATTTTATCAAGACGCAGATGTCATGGCCGATTAATCACATGGTGGCGCCGGCAGAAGATGCTGTTGGTTGTGATGAATGCCATATCAAAAACGGTCGTTTAAAAGATATCGATGGCATCTATATTCCAAGTCGTGATGCCAGCCAGAAGCTTGATTTGGCCGGCTGGGCTATTGCGCTGTTAACCCTGGTCGGTGTTGTGATGCATGGCCTGGGACGTATCGTAAGTTATCTGTGGAGTAAGCGGTCATGTCCGTCAGAGTAATGATATTCAAGCGCTTTGAACGCTTCTGGCACTGGGCCCAGGCAGGGTTGATCATCGTGTTGCTGTTTTCCGGTTTTGAAATACACGGTTCTTACAAGATACTGGGTTTTGAAGATGCCGTAACTATACACAGAACCGTTGCATGGTCGCTGGTGACATTGTGGGTGTTTGCCATCTTCTGGCATTTCACCACCGATGAATGGAAACAATACGTTCCCACCTTGAAAAAAGTAAATGCCATGATCAGGTATTACCTGCTGGGAATATTTATACGTGCTCCGCACCCGTTTCGCCAGACAATGTTGAGAAAGCATAATCCCCTGCAGCGCCTGGCTTACCTGTTTCTCTGGGTCGTCATTTCACCCATGATCTGGGCCACTGGTTGGGCATACATTTTCTATGCCAGGTGGGAAGACTTTGGTCTTGATCAATACCTTACGCTGGAGCAGGTAGCATTCTTCCATGCGATTGGCGCATTCATGATGCTGGTTTTTTTAATTGCACACATGTACCTGATTACCACTGGCCGTACAGTTATGGCACATATGAAAGCGATGCTTACCGGCTGGGAAGAAATTGATCCGGAGCATGAGGAAAAGTAGTTTTACTACTCCGGATAACGAACACACGATTTTGAGGTTATACAGGGACATTGGTTTATGAGACATAACATGAAGCATCAGAAAAGCATTATCGCTGCACTCGTTGTTATTCTGCTTGGCATGTCATCAATGGCTGAAGCTGCAAAAGGAAACTGGAAGAAAGGACGTATCTATTATCGTATGGTCTGCACTGATTGCCATGCCAAAGAGGCAGGCGGAAAAATATCACCGTCAGAAAAAACAAAGGCGGAATGGCTCGACTATTTTGAGAAGAACATCCATGGCCCTCAGGATGCCCCGACAAAATATACAGCCAGTTATTTTGTCAGCCACGAGTATCGCGAGAGTATTAAAGACACCAACCGCGCCGCGAAAAAATTGCTGAAAATACCTGAAGAGCAGTTGCTTGAAGACGTCAAGGCTTTTCTGGTTCACACCGCAAAAGATTCGGATCAACCTACATCCTGCGAATAGTGTCATTGCAGTTTACACACAGGTATTGTTAATTGAATCAGAGTGCAAGCAAGCCAGCATGGCTGCAAGGTTTCAAACAGGACTATCAGGCTGTATTTGTTGATCCCTGGTCGGCTTATACCGGTGCTGTATTGCTGGTGATTCTGATGGCTGTGCTAATGGGTTCAGGACTGTTCTGGGGTGTTTTCGGCGGTCTCAAATTGTGGGGTGATTACCTCAACAACGCTATCGGTCTGGGTTCAGTACTGGGCATCAGAGAGCAGCTGGAAAGCCCGTTGATGCATCGTATTTCACTGATGAACATCACCCTGGTAATAGGTGCGTTCAGCGCTGCCCTGCTTTCCCGCCAGTTTCATATCAACCGTCCGCCCGTACTCGAATATGTCTGGGCTGCTGTCGGCGGTTCACTGATGGGCATCGGCGCGGTACTGGCAGGCGGCTGTACCACCGGCGGTTTTTTCGTGCCGTTAACTTTCTCGTCAGCTGCTGGCTGGGCAATGTGGGCCGGCTTGCTGGTCGGCGCGGTGATCGGGCTCAAGCTGGTGTTATGGACCATGGAAAACATCAGCTGGGGTTGTGCACCGGCGTCGGTCTGGCCTGCGCGTTTGAAAAAGTGGTATCCATGGTTCGGCGCCATGGTCGCGCTGTTTATCCTGCTGTGGGCCTTGAGCTGGTGGCATTCGGATGAGGATAGAAAAGTGATGCGTGCCCTGCTGGTTATTGCAGGCTTTGGTATCGGCTTTGTACTGCACCGCTCGCGTTTTTGTTTTTCGCGTGTGTTCCGTGAACCGTTCATGACCGCGGAAGGTGAAATGACCAAGGCGATGATTGTTGCTATTGCGCTTGGTGCCCCCGTCGGTGCTGTGCTGATTTCTTACGAAACTATAGATCCCTACCTCGCCATTCCGACACGATTCTGGTTGGGTTCATTACTGGGCGGTGTGAGCTTCGGTATTGGTATGGTGTGCGCGGGCGGCTGTGCTTCGGGCGCGTTGTGGCGTATCGGTGAAGGCCAGCTCAAGCAGGTTGTTGCCGTAATATTCTTTGCCTGGAGCGGCTC
>DAOWLL010000288.1 GCA_030641945.1 Gammaproteobacteria bacterium
GACCCGCTCTTTCTGCTTTCTTTCGTGCCACCTGTGTTTTTTTGGTCTTTGGCTCAGGCGCCTTTTTCTTTTGTTTTTTGTCTTTAGTCGAGTCGTCCAGTTTCTTCTCTACTTTTGGCGGCGGTGGCGGCGGTGGATTCTTCTCGATGATAAGTTGTGCCATACGTTCAGGTATTTTGACTGGCTCTATACGATCAGGTAACGGTATATCCCATAGAGGTATCAACAGGCCCAGCAGTATTGCAGCAAAAAGACTGGCGGCGAGAGCGCGGCGAAAACGTCTTTTGTCTTCCTCATCATCAGCCCATGGCATGACCATAGGACGAAATGGCAGTTCGTCCATTTCACGTTCGATAACGAACTCATGCTTGATCTCGTCAGCGTATTCTTCCAGCTCAATGCTTTTTTCATTGAGGATGTTGACACGTGCCGAAAGACTGTGAATATCATCTTCACCATCGTCATAGCGTTTCTGTAGTTCTGCAACACGGGAATCAAAATTAATGACCTGGTCACGTGCACGCTGTGCTATTTGACTGGCTTTGGAGTGATCATAATCATCACCCCAGAACAGTTGCGCTCCGCCTTCCTTCTGCAGCTGATCCAGGCGATCGCTGATTTCACTTATCAGGGAATAGTGGTGACGCTCTGCCAATAATGTTTTTAATTCATCATCAAGCGCCTTTTGCTCATCTTTATGCATGACGAGCGATTGATAAGTATGATCAATCTCTTGATTGACTTCCTTTTGGCGATATTCGATGTTCTCTTTCACTGGATCCTGCTACCCGGTCTGCGATGCTTTTTGAACAACAGCCAGTGATATTTTTCCGTAACCTGCACTGGTACAACTGGCCATAACCTTCTTGAGCAGCTTGAATGGTAATGAACGGTGCGCAAGAACAGTTATTTCCTTGCTTTGTGCAACGGTCCTGGTGTTGAAGCCAATGACTTTCTTTTGCTGCTGCAGTAATCGTTGTTTTATAGGCTGCATGACTGCATCCCTGGAAGCGATCACGTCGGCTGTTGACATTACAACATCACCCTGCACCAATACATTTGCTTCAGTAACCAGTACGATAATCGTTTCACGCGGCTTAGAATCAACCACCGATTCCGGCAACTTGATACTCTTGGGCGGTTCCATGACATCACTTGAGGATGAGTTCACCAGCAGGAAAAACACCAGAATAGTAAACACATCCATCAAGGAAACGAGGTTCAAACTGGCTTTTTTCTGATTTCCTGAACGCGCCATGCGCTTCATACGCCGATTCTGTTTCATGGCGCATCTCCTATAGAAATATTTGGAAATAATTCAATTTCCTGGAGTTCAGGATTGTCGCCCTGGACAACTTCAGCAACACGTACCGCATCCATTACCAGCACAAGGTTCTGATATTCGATATTTGGCTCCATCAATACAGTGGCATCTTTTTTATCAAGATACTTAGATTTGATCTTTAACAGATACTCAGACATGGTCCTTACATCGTACTGGTCATCCACTTTTGGAAATCGAACGAGTATCGTCTTGCCATTGCCTATCTCAAGACCCTTTTCACGCACAACCACTTCAACAGTGAGCTTTGGCTTGTCGACCTTGCTTGCATCGCCAGCACCAGTCGGCAGATTCAGCTCGAGGATAGTAATTCGCGAGAATACTGCCGTTATGAGCAAGAAAGGCACAAGCACAACCATCAGGTTAAGGAAGGTTGTGATATTAAGCTCAGGCGCTTCTTTCACGTAGCGCTTGTAGTGATGACGTCTAGCCATTCTTTGATGCCAGTTCAGCCTGACGTTTTGCAAAATCGGCAATCAGGTTAAGTGTTTTAACCGATGCCATTTCCAGGCTATCGACTATTTCTGTTGTCTTGGAAGTCAGGTTGGCGTGGACAATGAGCAATGGTATAGCAACCATCAGGCCGAAAGCGGTGGTGTTCATTGCAACAGAAATACTGGCCGACAGCAGGTCGGCCTTTTCAGCCGGGTCCGCGTTGGCAACTGCGGTAAACGCCTCTATCAGGCCCATAATTGTACCGAGAAGTCCAAGCAGGGTCGCTATATTCGAAAACAACGCCACGTAAGGTGTCCGCTTTTCCAGCTGAGGGATAATCTCCATCATGCTTTCTTCCATTGCAATTTCGATATCATCACGTCGACGTACCGAGCCCTGTCGTGCCAGGCCCATGTTCAGCAATCCGCCAATTGCTGATTCATCTTCTTTAAGTAAGCCGCGTGCTTTTTCAAATTCACCAGTTTCAAGTATGGGATGTACATCATCCCATACTTTTTTATTCTGGTTTTTTACCGACATCAGTTTGATGTAACGCTCAGTCGCTATAGAAACACCTACTGCAAATACAATCAGAATGGGATACATAAATGCCCCACCTGTCTGAAAAAACGAAATTATCGATTCTATAAAACCCATCTTGCTATCCTCATACTGGTTATATTTATTCTGGTAACTGGCTAAGCTCATAAAACTCGAGCTCACGCATAAATACTTCTTTATCAATTAGTTTGCTACTCTCATCAAACAGGCCTGAAGTCAGACTTGTTTCAACACCGACCTGCGAGTCTTTCCATGGCACAATATAGAGCGACTTGGGCGCTTCTTTATTGCCAATAATCGAAATACCCGATAACTCCTTAACGCCTTCTTCTGCCATTGAGCCGAACGACATAAGCAATGCAACACAGGTGATAATGAATGTTTTGATCATGATGGCCTGCCTTAGATTCTTGTCTTAAGATCCGCTATCCAGACCTTGATGGTTTTATCATCAGGGACTTGCTGCTGATATTTTTCAAACTGTTCAAGCGCACATTGTGGATCACGCATATAGATGTCACATAAAATCCCCAGGTTCTTGATAACCGGCAGGTAGTCAGGGTATTCGGAAAGCGCAGTGATATAGACCTTTTTCGCGTCTTTAAAGCGGCCTTGTTTGCGATAGATAATACCCAACTCGTTGCTTGCTACTGGCTGCGTATTATCTATAGCCAGCGCCTTTAGCAGATTTTCCTCGGCCAGTTTCTCATCACCCTTATGCCGGTAAGCCATTGCAAGATTGATGTAAGGCGCAGTTAATCTTTTCTCACGCTCAACCACGCTGTTTAACAGACTAATCGCTGTATCATATTGTTTTTCTTGTAATAACTGGTGCGCTTGATCAAATGTATTCTGAACATCACTGCTGACAACTACATCCTGCCCTGTTTTACCTGCAGATGTACCTGGCTGTGTTGCACAGCCACTAATTACAGCGAGAAAGCACAAAACTATAACTTGAGCTATGCATTTATGCATATTCATGTAGATATTCATTACATCAATCCCCAATCATTGCAGTGGCATCCAGTGCCTTATCGTTCTCTTCTAACTTGACACTTATTGCCTGCTGACTTGATGACGTCAGACTTTTCACAAAAGTGTTTTCCTGTTCAGACCTGGCATAACGAGCAGGCATCAATACCGCCAGCTTCTCGATGCTTCTATCAATCCATTTGTTATAGATACCAATAGATAATAGTTCAATATTCTTCTCATGCACGTTAATTGCCTTTTCTTCGAACGGGTATGCCTGCTCCTCCAGTACAAGATTGTATTGCTCGAGTTCCAGCTCATTCAAGTTGCCAGGACGCTCTGATTCCATTAATGCACCATAGAAATGATAATAAAAAATACATTGCTGAGCTGAAAACAATCGTTAAAGCAGACTCGATTGCTGGA
>DAOWLL010000394.1 GCA_030641945.1 Gammaproteobacteria bacterium
AATACGACCCTTGCCCTTGATTTTTTCGTAGTTCACCTCAACAACGTACTTGCCCTTGGCCGTGCGGGCAGGCCTGACCAGCTTGTCATATTTGACCTTGAGGCTGCTGTAGTCGGTTTCGATAGAAACCAGCTGTCTTGATTGCGCTTCTTTTTCTTCGGACAGGATGATCAGTTTGTCCTGGCTGTCTTTTAGTTCTGTACTTTGCTGCTGATAGTTGCTGTGAAGTTTTTCCAGGTCAATAATGACCTGTTGCAGCTGGCTGTCCAGATTGGCAACCTGTTGTTCAGTATTTGACAGTGCGCCTTCCAGCTTGCGGTTATCTGACATGATGACGATGATCTGCTGTTCCTTGTCCGCCAGGGTCATACTTATCATTTCGTTGTCTTCACTGGATTGCATCAATCGCATGCGTAACACGGATATTTCGTGCTGTGCCTGTGCCAGCTGTTCTTCCAGGGTCGCATTCACCTCGGTAGTGGAGCGGATCATTTCCGAGGCTTGTTGTTCGGCGAAAAGACTGGCGCGCAACTGGTCAATCAGCTCCATGTTTCTGACCATCAGAACGACAGAGGTGATGAGAAATATCATCACCACAACGGTCATGATATCGGTGAACGAAGGCCAGAAGCTTTCGCTGCTTAGATTACCGCTGCGCAGATCAATGAAATCGTCGTTCATCAGCTAATCATCTGTCCGCCATTATTAATATGCGGGTCACTCCGGCAACCTGAAGCCGCTGCGTAACAGTTGTTTTATTTCACTGATATTGTCGTCGAGGTTGCCAACACTGTCGGCGTAGCTGCCTATCATGTTGTTCATCTGACTGCCAGCTTCAGCGAAATCTGCTTCTACCTGTCCCATCTTGTCCGCGGCTTCATGCAGCGCACGTACCAGGTTGCCGATTTCGTGCAGCATACTGTCGGTTTGAAAGGTAAAACGCGGCATGATGTAGAGCGTAGTGGCCTGTTCTATTCCGCTGAACAACTGGGTCTGAACATCAGTGACTTTCAGGTAGAAATAGCCGAAGAAAAGGTAACAGACGATAGCTGTGGTCGTGGTAGATAAGGCAGTGGACATGCCGTGAATAACCATGCTCATATTGCCCAGGCCGTCAGCCGAGTCGATGATGTTTGATGCGCCCAGCAAGGCTACCGAAAGTGACACGATGGTTCCAAAAACGCCGGTCAGAATCAGGATATTGCTGATGAACTTGGGCAGGCTCAGTCGCGTACTTTCAGTCGCAATCAGGGTGGATGCAAGGGCGCTGTGATTGACCGCGACATTGTGTTTGCTGATTTCAACGACTGATCTATAGCGGCGGGCTATCAGTGAGTGCTTGCTGATTTTATCTGTTGGGCGGTCCGCTTCGTCCTCAACGTTGCGCAGGAATCTGGCGAGTGCAGATTCCTCGAGTGAGTAACGCATCAACAGCGCGATAATCCTGAACAGGCCTACAGCAAATAATACCAGGATGCTGCCGTTTACAATGTATCCGAGCCGGGTTGCCTGGTTCTTGAAGTAGATTTCATCAACGAAATCCAGGTTGATTACGATAATGAGTAACAGCACGATAGAAAGCAGGATGAGTTGTAGCAGGATGGAGCGGCTGTAGCTGGCCCTGAACTGTATCATTGGAGTAGCCCGTTATTAGAATTTTGGCGTATTCTACCCGTAGTTCCCGTGGCGGGTAAGCCCTGAATTGGCTAACGGCATTATTATTCAGTATTTAACACTCGTGATATCTGAAGCAGTCGACTGTGTGGTCATTGACCATGCCGGTTGCCTGCATGAAGGCATAGCAAATAGTACTGCCAACGAACCTGAAGCCGCGTTTTTTCAGGTCCTTTGCCATTGCGTCCGATATTTCAGTGCTGGCGGGTACGTCCTGCATTGTTTTCCACCGATTAACCATGGGTTTGCCATCAGTGAACTGCCAGATGTAGCTATCGAAACTGCCGAACTCATTTGTTATTTCAATGAACGCCCTGGCATTAGAGATGGTGGATTCGACCTTGAGCCGATTGCGGACAATGCCTGGATTATTCAGCAGGGACTCTATCTTGCGTGTGTTGTAGCGGGCAACTTTTTCTACATCAAAATCAGCGAACAGTTTGCGGTAGTTTTCCCGCTTTTTAAGTATGGTTGCCCAGCTCAGGCCGGCTTGTGCGCCTTCCAGTGTAACGAACTCGAACAGCTTACGGTCATCATGCAAAGGGACGCCCCATTCCCTGTCGTGGTAGTCCTGTTCAAGCTCGCTGCCCTGTGCCCAGCCGCAACGCTTTAATGTCTTAGTCACTGGCAACTTTACGCCTGCCGAAATTGATGGCGATCGACAGCCGCTCATGGCTGCTCATGTTTTCATTGACCTCATGCACAACATCGGGGGCAAAGAAAACGAACATGCCTTGCTGTGGTGTGATGGTATGCTGTTTATTGTTTTCATGGATGACCAGGTTGCCCGAGCTCTCAGGCACTGAAACATAATACACCGCAGACAGCAGCTCATCGTCATCGTCATGGCTGTGTACAGTGGTCACAGCACCGGGTGGCATAAAATTGAACCAGCAACCTGCCTGCAGGCCATCAATACCCAGAAAGCGGCTGGCATGGCTACAGGCTTCATCGAGCAAGTCCCTGAGCTCGGGGACCTGTTCACTGGTCAGGTAAATATTTTCGTAGCGACCATTGAACAGGTGGCTGCGCTTGGTATTGTCATCGTGCTGATGGTTTAGAAAGCCATCCAGCAAGGCCCTGTTGAGAGTTTTTGCCTTCTTGGAAA
>DAOWLL010000538.1 GCA_030641945.1 Gammaproteobacteria bacterium
ATGTCATGCCCTGGTTTGACAGTGCCCGTTCATAGCGCTGTTTTGAAAATTTTCCATCTTTCTTGAAAGCATTAATAGCACTGATTTGCGCAGCAAGCTGCTGATCACTGGCAGCAAAGTCTCCAGCCACCGCCTCCTGGAACATCAATTCTTCGTTGATTATCTGCCTGAGTGCATTCTTCCTCAGCTGGGTCTCATTGAACATGTCAGGATCAAAGGAACTGCCCATCAGGTCCTCCATGCGCGATCTTAGATTCCTGTATGCAATATTTTCCTGTCTTTCACTTATCTCAACACCATTGACAGACGCAACATAGCTGGCAACGTCGCTATCAAGATATGAATTCAGTCCAAAGAAAGTGAATGCGATGATGAGCATACCGAGGATGAACCATCCCACGATCCCCATGACGCGTTCTCGAATTGCCAATAACATAGTTTAATTTCCCGGGAATATTTAGAAGAGTGTTATAAATTCAGCATTACCAAAACAACAAAGGGGCACCTTCCGGTACCCCTTCATGGGTCACAATGGCGGAGTGGACGGGACTCGAACCCGCGACCCCCGGCGTGACAGGCCGGTATTCTAACCAGCTGAACTACCACTCCATGTCCTTGGTGGGTGCTGAGGGGATCGAACCCCCGACATTCGCCTTGTAAGGGCGACGCTCTCCCAGCTGAGCTAAGCACCCGAAGGCGCGCTAGTTTACGGCATCCTTAAAGGCTTTGCCAGCCTTGAAACCAGGTGAGTTGGATGCCTTGATCTGAATCGTTTCACCCGTCTGCGGGTTGCGGCCTGTCCTTGCAGCACGTGCACGCACATTAAAAGTACCGAAACCTATCAGGCCTACCTGGTCACCCTTGGCAAGCGTAGCGACAATAGTATCGAGTACAGCTTCTGTTGCGCTTGTAGCATCGTTCCTTGAAAGCCCTGTAGAGTCGGCTACAGCGTCAATCAGTTCAGATTTATTCATATTAGGCATCCTCGGTAAAATAAAGTTTAAAACAGGCACCAGATTCAATACCTGCTCCCCTGAACCACTACCCACCAGTGGCCCCATTCGCTAATCAGCCGGTATTAAAACACAGTTAATCCACGCAAAAAACCCGCCGGTACCAGAATTAAATCCTGGCTGCCGGCGGGCTATTGGTCGTGGCCGGGTGATTAATGCGCGATAATCGGTTTTTCCTTCGCTTTTCCCTTGGCCCTGGCGGACTTTCTCGGCGTTTCCTTGGTGTCATTCTGCTCCAACGGATCCGGCTGGTGCTGCAAGGCATTCTGCAAGACTTCGTCAATCCACCGGACCGGCCGGATATCGAGCTTGTCCTTCACGTTCTTGGGGATTTCCGCCAGATCCTTCCGATTTTCCTCGGGAATCAAGACGATAGAAATTCCACCGCGATGGGCTGCCAGCAGTTTTTCCTTCAAACCGCCGATGGGAAGCACCTCCCCGCGCAGGGTAATCTCACCCGTCATGGCCACTTCCGCACGTACCGGGATACCCGTAAGAGCGGATACCAGGGCCGTACACATGCCGACACCGGCACTGGGCCCATCTTTCGGTGTAGCCCCCTCCGGCACATGGACATGGATATCGAGCTTCTGATAAAACTCCGGATCAATACCCAGCAGAGCGGCACGGCTGCGCACCACGGTGGTCGCGGCCTGGATAGACTCCTGCATAACATCACCCAGCTGACCGGTATGGACCATTTTACCCTTACCCGTGACCGTGGTTGCTTCTATTGTCAGCAATTCACCGCCGACTTCTGTCCAGGCCAGACCCGTAACCTGGCCAACCTGGTCAAATTCCTCTGCACGGCCATAGCGAAAACGTTTGACGCCAAGGTACTTTTCAATATTCCTCGGGGTAATCGAAATCTTGCGGCCCTTCTCTTTCAGCACCAGTTCCTTGACGACCTTGCGGCATATTTTGGAAATCTCGCGCTCAAGATTACGGACAC